>RFGE01000069.1 GCA_003696105.1 Deltaproteobacteria bacterium
GCGCGGCGACCTGGCGCTCGAGCTCGGCGATCTGCGCCCGCTGCTCGGCGATCTGCGCCTGCTGCTCGGCGATCTGCGCGTCTCTCGCCGCGACCGCGGTTTCGAGCTGCGCGATGCGTTCGGCCGCGTCCAACGAACAACGTAGATCACCTTTTCGATCCCGCGTCGATCCTCATTTTTTTCGATCTCGCAACCGATCGAAACGATCGGACTTTTAGCCGCCCTGAACAGTTACTTTCTCGCAGCGCCGTCATCTACCCGCCCCAGCGGTACGACTCGACCGGGGGCTGTCGTCGTCGCCAAAGATGCGAAAGGCCAGGGCCTGGCCGCCGACCCCCGCCGCCACGAGCCGAAACCTCTCGGGGTGTGCGGAGATGTAGGCCAACTCTGGGGTGTCCAGAGGAGGCAGGACGACGACGAGATCGATTCCCCCTGCCGCGAGCCGACGGTACCAGGCTTCGAGGTCGAGATCCTCGAGCACGGCCGCCTTGTCCCGATAGTCTTTTATCGCCCCGCTCCGGGTCACCGGAACGTAGGACACGTCGTGCTGCAGCTTGTCTCCGAAAAGGGGGAACAGGTACCAGTTGTGCCCGATGCCGTCCCATCCCGCAGTCACGGCCACCTTCTGTCGCTCCTCTTCCGCGAGCATCTCCCACAACGGGTACGCCGTCATGGCCCAGGGGTGCAGCGGGTGCACGTCGAAGGTGCGCTCGCTGTAGGCTTCTCGCCAGGTGGGGAGCCGAGCGTACCGGCGGATCTCATGTAGCGCTCCGGCCGCCAACATGAGCGCCACAGCCAGGAGAACCCCACTCGCTGCGAGCCGCCCCCACAACGCCCAGCCAAGACGCGCGATGAGGACCACGAACAAGACCAGAGCCGCCACCAGCCCCGCTTGCGCCCAGCCGAGCGGCCCGAGGCCCACCGGGAACGCATACACCACCGACACGACGCTTTCCGCCGCCAGCAGGACGTCAATCACGGGCCGTCTCCATCCCGCCGCCAAGAGCGCCGCCGCCAAGAGCGCCGGCGCCAAGTAGCGCCCGGACACATCCCACCATTGCAACCGCAACGCGGCCACCCGAGGAGAGGAGAGCATGGCAACGTTCAGCCCGAGCACGACCAGGAGAAACAGGACGTGCCGAGTTCGCGACTCCCGAGCCAGCCGGACGCTGCCAAGAGCCGCCATGGCCGCCAACACCGCGGCGCCCGGCCCTAGATTTCGGTGAGGCCACCCGGACGCTGCCGATCCCGTGAGCATTCGCGCGATGAGTTCCCCTGGTGGAGGGAAGACCGCACCTGGAAAGAGCTTGGCGGACTGTAAGAGCTCGAACTCGTCGTTCCCCGGGAAGCCCAACAGCGACACGGACACGGGATAAAAGGGATTGCCCGTTTCCCACCAAGTCCTCGCGTAATGAGCAGCCCCCACAAGAGAAAGGGCAAGCGCCGGGAGCGCGACGCGAGCGAGCTCACGAACCGACTTGCCTCGTCCGACTATTCCGAAAGCGGCGAACGCGGCGAAGACGCCAAAGAAAACCACACCGGGGTGCTTGGCCGAAGCCAGCACCGACAGCGCCGCCGCCCCCAGCGCAAGATCCGACGCGGCCCGGGTTCGGAAGAAACGGAAGAGAAACAGCGCCCCGATGGCAAGCGTCGCTCCCACCAAGGGGTCGACGTACGCGCTCGTCACGAGAGAGAGCAACGACGGCGACGAGCCCACCGCCGTGGCGGTCAGGACGGCCCGCCGGATTGGGGCTCCCATCTCTCGTGCGGCCGCGTACACCCCGACCAGCAGCAACACGAAGATGGCAAACCCCATGCCCGGTACCAAAGCCGCGCTCCGGGTTGCGAGCATCGACCAGGCAAACAAGATCTCCCCCGACGGCGGAAAGTACTCGTAGTAGCTCCAGGCATCGGGAGCCGGGTGCCGCAGAAGTCCCCCATCCTGAATAAACCGCCCGGCATGCACCAGGTGGTACGTCAGAGCGTCCCACGCCAGGGGAGGGGCCGCCAGACCTCGGAACGTCATGGCCAAAGCCACCAGCACGACCAAGCCCAGGGGTATGAGGGCCCATCCTGCCTCACGGAAAACACTCGCCGTCCGGCGGCGGTCCCGCTGCAGACGCTCGCCTAGCCCCGACGGTGCGCTCCGCGCGGCCAAGAGGCAAAAGGCGCCCAGAAGGGGCAGCACGACCCAGGTCCGGAATATGCCCAGAGGAGCCAGCACCCAGAAAAGGGCGCACAGCCCCCACAGGCTCAGTGCGCCTGTGCCACACAATCGGGCGCTCGTGCCCTGCGGGACAAGCCTGTCCGCAAGAGCGTATGAGCCCCCCACGACGGCCAGGCCCAAGAGAACCGTCGTCAACATCCCCCCGGCGAACAGGACCGTCTCGATCAACAAGTCTCCTTCCTCCCAGACAGCGAGCGCGCTCCTCGAGTGTCCTCCAAGGAGAGGTTCTTCATCCACAAGCGCGCGCTCATTTCACCCGCTGCTAACCAGAAGTGCGCCTTCCTGATCGGCGACAATTACTCTTGCCGGTCCCGTTGCCTCACGCGAGGGTGTCACCCGGCTCGTCTCCGGAGAATCGTACCCATGCGGGCCCCGAGTGAGAGTCTATTCCGAAGGGGCTGGGACAGACTGTGGCGCACAGGATGGATCGCGTGTGGCTTGATGGTACTCAACCGCGCGAGGCGGTTGACGGCGCCCGGCTCGGGCGGTCGTCGCTTCCGTGAAACGCCACGTTGTTCTCCGGCGAAAAGAGCAGAGTTCTTGCTCTCATAGTTCGCCACTCCCTGACCCGGCGCTGAAGTGTCCGTAGCTGCTCGTCCGGGAACTGTCCTGGGTGCTCGACGCGGAGTCGCACGAGGATGTCCGTCGCGGCCATCTATGGCGCGGCCTCAAGCCACTCACGAACGACTGGCCAGACGTTCTCGAATGGGTCCTTTCGCGTCCTCCAGGTCCGCGGAAGCCGAGTCGTCTTTTGATGGGTTGGTCGGACCTCGCCCGCGCGCCAGGCGGTCCCCAAGGTCTGCAAGAACGCGCCGAGTTCGTCGTCGCCCCGAACAGCAAGGTAGGCGGTCTCGCCGGCAACGAGCGCCGCGATGTGTTGATGCGCACCGCGGATCTCGTCGAGGAGGCGAAGTGGATCGAGCTCACCGGCAATGTTGCTGCGTCGGCTGAGCCCAGATTCGGGTTGGTTTTGTCACGCAACAGCGAGCAGCCCAAGCCGATAGCCGGTACGTGCCCGTTTCGCGACAAGTCGGGCCGGGATCGACTCAACCGCCCCGGCTGGCGTCGCCGGTGCGCGCATGCCGGCCCGCGTTGCCGCTTCACCGATATACTCGGGATACGTGGCGTTTGGGGGGACCGCTCGGTACGAACTCGTCGGCAAGCTCGGCGAAGGAGGTATGGGCCGCGTCTACGAAGCGGTCGACACGCTGCGCGGCATGCGCGTGGCCGTCAAGACGCTGCGCGATATCGACGCGACCAGTTTGTACCGCTTCAAACGCGAGTTTCGCGCGCTCGCCGACATCAGCCACCCGAACATCGTCACGCACTACGAGCTGGCGTCGGACGGCGACGAGTGGTTCTTCACGATGGAACTCGTCGAGGGGTGCGACATCCTCCACTACGTGCGCCCCGACGACTACGATTCCGCGCGGGTGCGCGCCGCCCGCGAAGCAGCGCACGCTGCCGATGGCGCGACGCTGGCGACGAACGTCGCGCTCGGGACGACGCGAGCCGACGCGGTCGCCGGGAACATGCCCGTCCCCGTGGTGCCGACCGCGCGCCGCCCACGGGTCGCCTTCGGCGACGTCGCGGATGCGTCGCGGCTTCGCGATGCATTCGTGCAGCTGGCTGGCGCGCTCGACGCGCTGCACGCCGCCGGCATGGTCCACCGCGACCTCAAACCGTCGAACGTTCGCGTCACGCCCGCTGGCCGCGTCGTCCTCATGGATTTCGGCATCGTCGCCGAGTTGACCCACCGGGCACACGACGCGGCCGGCGGCGTCGCCGTCGGGACACCCGCATACATGGCGCCCGAACAGGCAGCTGGGGACCCACCCTCGCCTGCCGCCGACTGGTATGCGTTCGGCGTCGTGCTGTTCGCCGCGCTGACCGGCCGCCTTCCGTTTACCGGGCGCAAGGCTGCGATCCTGGCGGCCAAACAGATGCGCGACGCGCCCGATCCCCGCCGCTTCGTCACCGGTGCGCCGACAGAGTGGACCGCACTGTGCGCCGCGCTGTTGGCGCGTCGCCCGGAGGATCGCCCCACGGCGCGAGACGTCCTGCTCGCGTTCGGCGCACGTCGCGATCGCGCCCGTACCGCTGCAACGACCCACGGCGACACCGGGCTGTTCGTCGGTCGCGAGCGCGAGCTCGCCGAGCTACATGCATCGTACCAGGAATCGCGTGGCGGCCGTCCGGTAGCCGCGGCGCTGATCGGGCCGGCCGGCATCGGCAAGTCGACGCTCCTGCGGCGGTTCACGCACGAGATCGCCATGCGCGACGAGCGCGCGCTGGCCTTGTACGGCCGCTGCTACGAGCGAGAGAGTCTGCCGTTCAAAGCGTTCGATCCCGTGTTCGACCACCTGACCCAACAGCTGTGCGCCGGCCGCGCCGCGGTGTCATCTCTTCCCGCCGACATCGGCGTGGCGACGCGCTTGTTCCCGGTCTTGCGCCGAATCCCCGGCGTGGCGGGCCGCCCGAACGGAACCGACGCGAACCCGACGGAGCTGCGCGCGCGCGCGTTTGCGGCCGTGCGCGAGCTGTTCGGTGTGCTTGCGGCCGCGCAGCCGGTGCTTGTGTGCATCGACGACCTGCAATGGGCCGACGACGACAGCGCGGAACTACTCGACGAAGTCGTGCGGCCGCCGGGGGCTCCCGGCGTGCTGCTGGTCGCGGCGATGCGGTCGGAGGACGTGGACCGCGACGGCGCGATCGCCGGACGCATGCTCGACGTGCTCGCGAGCCGCGCGACGCTGCACCGAATCGATGTAGGGCCACTCGACGCACGCGAGCGGCGCGAGCTGTGCGAGCGTTTGCTCGGGCCCGACGCCGCGGGGCTGGCGGGAGAACTGTCACGAGGCAGTGACGGAAATCCCCTCCTGCTGGCCGAGATCGTTCGCTTCGCCCGCGACGATCCGCACGCCGCCGCAACGGCCCCGACGATCGAGCAGGTACTCGCCGCGCGCATGGCACGGCTGGCCGACGGCGCGCGATCGCTCGTGGAGGCGATCGCGGTAGCTGGCGAACCTACCGCGCTGTCGACACTGGCCGCCGCGGTGGACCTGACGCCAGAGCAATGTGAGCGAGCCGTCGGTCAGCTTCGCGTCGAACACCTCGCCCGCGTGGCGGAACACGGGCGCGACCCGTATCTCACGGCCTATCACGACATGGTGCGCGAGACGATCGTCGCCCACCTGTCGCCCGAAAGGCAACGCGACCTTCACCGGCGCCTCGCGATCGCACTCGAACGAACGGACGGAGCCCCGGTCGATGCGCTCGCCCGCCACTGGCTCGCTGCCGGCGACCGCGACCACGCTCGCGCGTACCTCGTGCGCGCCGCCCGCGGCGCTGCCGACAAGCTCGCATTCAGCCGCGCCGCGGACCTGTATCGCGCAGCTCTCCACCTGTATCCCGCGAACGGCCGAGAGTACGTCGACGTGCTCGTCGCCATGGCCGACGCCCTCGAACTCGCGGGCCGCTACGACGAGGCCGCCGCCGCGTTCGCGCGCGCGACCGAGGCCAGCGCAGCTGACGCGGCGGCCGACTACACGCGACGCGCGGCGGACAACCTGCTGCGGTGCGGTCGCGTCGCCGACGGCCTCGCGGCCCTCGAGAGGGTCGCGGCGGACCTCGGCGTCACGATCGCCCGCACTCGGCGCCGCGCCCTCACCGCGCTGTTGTGGCGGCGCGCACGCATCGCAGCCCGCGGCTATCGCTACACGCGACGCAACCCCGCCGACATCGCCGCGCGCGACCTGGGGCGACTCGACACTCTGTATGCGGTGTCGACGTCACTGGGCATGATCGACCACATTCGCGGCGCCGCAATTCAGGCGCAGCACCTGTCGACGGCGCTGCGGTACGGCGAAGCGAGCCGCGTGTGCCGAGCGTTCGCGATCGAGGCGGTATTCCGCGCGTCGTTCGGCGGGCGGCACGCCGCACGGGCCGAGCGACTCGCCACCCGCGTCGAGCTGCTCGCCGGAGAGTTGCACGATCCCTATCTGGCGGGCCTCGGACACATGGCGCGCGGCGCGATCGCGATGTTCGGCGCCCGGCCGCAACGCGCCGCGCTGGCATTCCGCGAAGCCGAAGCGCTCTTTGCGAACCAGTGCAGCGGCGCCGAGTGGGAACGCATCACGGCCGCGTATTTTTCCGCCGTACACACCATCCTCACCGGCGACATCGAGACGGGTACGCGCCGTGCCGCCGCGTTCGTCGACGCCGCAAAGCACCGGCGCAACCGCTACGCCCGCGCGCTGTTCGCGACCTATCCGGGAACATGGGCGCATCTGGCCGCCGACCGACCGGAGGCAGCGCACGCCGACCTCGACGCGGCGATCGACGGTTGGCCCGCCGACACCTATCTGCTGATTCACCACATCGCGACGACCGCGCGAATCCACGCGCTGCTGTACGCGGGCGACGCGTCCGCCGCACGGCAGCGGCTGCACGCCACCGAGCGCGCTTTCCGCGGCGCCATGCTCGCGCGGTTGCCGCTGTTGGCGGCCGAGCGGGGCGTACTGTGGGTTCAGGCGGGCTTCGGCGTGGGCGACCGCGCGGCCGTGCACCGGGGCGTGCGTGCGGTGAAACGGTTCGGGCACACGGTCGGCGAGGGACTTGTCCGCGCATGGCGGGGAATCGCGGCGGCCCGCGACGGCCGCGTCGACGAGGCCCGGCGCGCGCTACGCGCCGGCATCGACCGTTGCGACGAGGCGGGTTACGGCATCTATGCGCTTGCGCTGCGGTATCGACTCGCCGAACTCATCGGCGGGACCGAGGGCGCGCGCCAGCGCGATGCCGTGCGCGACCGGCTCGCGCGACAGGGATGCGCGGCGCCGGATCGCATCGTGGCGATTTTCGGCCCGGCGGTGAGGGTCCCGTGAACCTCCTGCTGCTCGATGCCGACGAGGTGGTCGACGGGCGTGCCGTCGTCGGCGGACGTCGAGCGCGTCACCTGCGCGACGTGCTGCGGGTCGCGCCCGGCGATCGGCTGCGCGCCGGCATCGCGCGCGGGCCGCTGGCGACCACCGTCGTGACCGCCGTCTCCGGAGATACCGTCGCGTTGGCCGTCGATGCGATCGGCGCGCCTCCCGAGCCGCCGCCGGTCGATCTCGTGCTCGCCGTGCCGCGCCCCAAGTCCCTGTCGCGCGCGCTCGAGGCCGCCGCGTCCTTCGGTGTCCGGAGAATCGATCTCGTCAACGCGTGGCGCGTCGACAAGAGCTATCTGCAGTCGCCGCGGCTCGCGCCCGATGCGCTCGCACGGAGCGTCCGCGCCGGGTGCGAACAGGGTGGAACGACCTGGGTGCCCGACGTCGTCGTGCACTCGAGGCTGATGGCGCTGCTCGACGGCCCGCTCGCCGACGCCGATCCCGACCCGCGCCGCCGCGTCTTGCTCCACCCGCGCGCCGACCGTTGGATGGAAGACATCGTGCGCGGGCACAGCCGCGTGGTGTGCGCGATCGGGCCCGACGGGGGATGGACCGATCGAGAAGTGCGGACGTTCGAGGCGCGCGGGTTCTGCGCCGTCTCGCTCGGCCCCGCGGTGCTGCGCGTCGACGTCGCGGTCGCGGCGACCTTCGCGCAGCTCGACCTGTTGCACCGGCAACGCGCCGGCTAGCGTGCGGGCCGAGCACCGCGCGGCCGCGCCATCCGACAGCGCCCGCGCCACTTCACGTGCCTCGTGTGCCGGCGCGCCGCGGCCCGCTTCGTTCCATCCCGGCGGAGCGGGCCCGGCCGCGGCGGCCGCGCGCTACAGTCGCCCCGTGGCCGTCGACTCGTTCCGATTCATGGACCCGATCTCTGCCCGCGTCATGCGCGCGTGGATGAAGCGCGAACGCCCCGGGCCGATCCCGTGGACGCGCCCGGCGAAACCGCTGTCCGCATGCCGGGTGGCGGCGATCTCCAGCGCCGCGATCGTGGCATCCGGCGACGCGCCGTTCGATCTCGAGCGCGAGCGCGCCGACCCGTGGTGGGGCGACCCGAGCTATCGCCGCATCCCGGCGACGGCGACCGAAGCCGGCGTCGACGTCCAACACCTTCACATCGATCCGCAGTATGCGCTTGCGGACCTTGACTGCGTGCTGCCCCTGCGACGGCTGCGCGAACTCGCGGACGACGGCACAATCGGTGACGTTGCGCCCACGCACTATTCGTTCCAGGGCTACCAACTCGACACGACGCCGTTTCTCGCCGACACCGTGCCGCGCATGATCGACGACCTGCGCGCGGAATCGGTTGACATCGCGCTACTGGTGCCGGTGTGACCGTTTTGTTGCCGGTCCGTGGGACTGGCCGCGCGTGCCATCGAGGATGCCGGCGTCGCAACCGTCGTATTGTCGTGGTGTCCCGCCGTCACCGCATCCGTCGGCGCACCGCGGGTTGTGGGGATCGAGATGCCGGGCGCGCACCCGCTCGGCCCGCCGGGAGACGCGGCCACGCAGCGGTCCGCCGTCGCCGGCGCTCTCGATCTCGTCATCACGGCGGAGCATCCCGGTACCGTCGTCGACCTGCCGATCGCGTTGCCGCCGGTGCCCGGCGAGCGACGTCGCGCACACCCGCCTCAGCCCTCCCCGATCGCCTCCCTCATCCGCCGCAAACCGTGGCTCCTCGCCCGCCTCATGTCCGGCCGCATCCCGCAATCGCGTTGACGGCCCGTAGCTTTCGACATGCCGGCACGGTCCCGCGCGCCAGGTGATCGGCGACAATTACTCTCGCCGGTCCCGGTGCGGGCTCCCGAGCACTCCGCCACGCGGGCCCTCGAAAATGGGATCAAGTAGGACTAGGGCGCCGAGGGCGCCACCACAGGTGCGAGTCCGCCGGTAAGACGGAGAGGCCCCGAAGAAACGGGGGCAAGGCGCTCGGGAGTAAACCCGAGCTCGGCGTCGAGGGTCAGGGATCCTTGGGTGGCAGCCGTCCGCGCGACGGAGAGCTCGCCCACGAGGTGCAGGCCCTGTTCGCTCGGCAGGACGCAGCGGGATCCAATGCAGGTTCCTCCGTCGCCACATTCGGCGTTTTCCACAACTTCGCATCGATTGACGATGTGGCCTCCTTCGTCGGAGGAGACACACTGCTCCACGGGACAGACCTGATCCGGAACCCCGCAGTGGAAGGGCTCGTAGAGGCACTCTCCCTGGGAGGTACAGCCCGCTGCCACTTCGCAGGGGCGCGGCGGACAAGACGCCGTGAGCCTCTCCGCCGTGCAGGATGGGGTGGAAGGGGCGTCCGTGCCAGCGTCAGTCGCACCTGCGCCTCCGCCTCCGCATGCGCTGCCGAGCGAGAGGACGCTCAACAGGCAGAAGACGAAGAAGCGGATCGGTTGCCATCTCACGGTCGGACTCCCGCTACGTAATCGAAACGGATCAGGATGTCGGTGACTTTCTGGAGGTCCAAGGCGTTGGGCGAACTGCTGCAGGGTTGGTCGTCGCATTGCAACGCCAGTGCATCTGCCGGGAAGAACAGGGCGTACTGGCCAAACAGCCCGCGGCCCGCAAAACCGCGCTGCGCACCTTGGGCATAGTCGGAGCGCTCCATGTCCGCCCGGGAAACATCCGTCCGAACGCCCGTGAGTACGACGCGAGAAAACGGCGCCACCTCGCCCGCCGACATTTGAAGAAATCCGGGCTGGAGGTCCGGATCAAGGAACAAGTTCACTGCGGGGTTGATGCCGGCCACCTGGAAAGGAGAAGGCGTGCAAGCGGCTTCGGGGCGACACCACTGGCTGCTGAAGTCGTTGGCCTTGAGCACGTCCAGGCGAGCCAGGGTGGAATTGCCGCTTACGCCCTCTCGTCCGACGATGCCAACGTTGACGGACCACAGGCGTTCGGCGCAGTGGTTCTGCGAAAAATATCCCTGGCCGACGCCGTACCCTTCGACGGGCTCCGTGGGAGGCACCAGGTCGAAAGGAATGAGCTGGCCCGCGTACCGGTCGCCTTCGTACACAGCGAAGCGCGGGTCGAGAAGGAAGTTTCGCAAACGTGCCACGGCGTCGAGCCTGGGCTCGCCCGGGGCGGTATCGTGACGATCGGCTAGCTGCAGTATGTCGTCGCGCAAGCTCAGGACGATGAACGCGTCGCCTACGGTCCCGTTGCCGATCTGTCGATTCGCGACGGAGGCCAGCATGTCGGCGCGCACCGACTCGAGATCCTCCGGGGTCTCGGATCGCAAGATGCGGCCCCGGAAGTCGTCGGCGTTGCAGGTCTGTCGCTCGTAGTCGACAGCGATGGCGGCGAGGTACGTCACGCGACGCGCAAGCCGCATGCGCCGTTCGAACGACTCGACCGACGAGTCGATCCACAGACTGCCCCGGTAGGGCGCAGCGGCGTGGCGCTCGGCCAACGCGACGGTGACGCTACGCTGCAGGTTCAGGAGCTCGCGCTTTAAGTTTTCGAAGCGCAAGACGGCGGAACCCAGGCGCTGCACCGAGCGTTGGAGTTCGAGGGTCGCGGTGCGCAGGCCGACGAGTTCGCGGCTCGCCTCGGCCATACACTGGCGGAGATCCCGTTCCGCTTCGATCTGTTCGACGAACGCGTCGTGCTCCGCGGTCTTTTCGTCGAGCTCTTCCTGAAAATGGTCGGCAACCATGCCGAGCACGCCCGACGCAAGGCCGGCCACGCCGGTCACGGCGGCCGCGCCTTTGGCGATGTTCTTGGAAACACCTTCGAAGCTCGACGAAGTTGCTGTGTTGGCGGTCGATCCGCTCACGAAGTCGAATACGTTGGCGGCCCTCCGGAGGCCGGCGATCTTCTTTCGAAGACCGGCCACGGATTCCTCGAAGCGGGCGGTTTCCCGGGCCACCGCCTCGCGGGCCTGGCTTTGAAGCGTGCAGATGCCGACGGCGATGCGATAGCGATCGTAATGCTCCTCAATACGCGCCTGGGCGGCCTTGAACTCCGTGTGGGCGGCCCGGGTCTCAAGCGCGGCTTCGCCGAGACCGCCGCGGTAACATTCGGCGCGATCGAGAGCTTCGGGGGCGGCGGGTTGAACGGGGGGTTCACCACCTTCCGCGGCGTCGGCCAAGGCCGTGCAAAATTGCTGTGCATCGGCGAGCCAGCCGAAACCATCGAGGTCTTCGATTGAAGACGGCGAAGAATCCGGGCTGCTCGGGCTGAAGCCTTCGAAACCGCTCAACGCCCGATCGCTGGCCAGGCTGTCGACGCCGAAATCGAGGCTCGCGAGTTGCTCTTCGGTGAAGAGATACCGAGTCTCACCTACCTGGACGGACCATCCGTCGCCCTCGGGCTCGGCTCGAGCGAGCGCCCCCTGGGCCAGGGCGTCGCGCATCGCGTCGAGGAAAGCATTGGCGTCGTCGGAACCCGGAACGCCGGCGTGGCTGGATGCGGCGCGGGCGCGCGCGGCGATGCAGACATCGCGCAATACGAGGTGAGCGGACAGCGGGCTGGGGGTGGCGAACTCAGCGCACGCAGCGTCCTCGGTGTCGAGAAAGCAGCGGTTGGGGTCGAGGAATCGCTGTTGAGTGGCAACGGCTTCCGCGAGCTCTGCGTCGGCGAGGTCGTCTACGGGGCAGAGGGCCTGCATCCGCGTTCCGTACGACCGTGCGGCTTCGGACCGGAAGCGCGCTTCGTCCGCCGCGGTGGCGACGGCGGTGGCATCGAGCATGAGCGTCCGAGCCCATGCATCGCGCACGGCGTCCCGTGCAGCCGCTGCGTCGGCGACCGCCTGTCCGATCCAATTTCGCCCCTCCGGATCGAGCAAGTAGTTCGTCAGTGCGAAGGCACGAGCCTCCGGCTGATCGACGTCGCGATCGAGGTAGAGGGGCACCTGACCCGGGGCAATACCGAAGAAGTCGGCGCCCTCACGAATCGCAACGAGGCGGGCGAGGGCATCGGCGTAGCTCCGGTCGAATCGCTTCAGCTCGCTGTCGATGGCGTCGAACTCTGCGGAGTCGACGGGCTTTGGTACCCACGCCATCGCGGCCGCGGCCAGGGCGCGGAGGAGCAACACATCGCGGAGGGCGTTTGCGAGCGGCCCGTCGGGGGGCGCGGGCTCACCGGTGCGGTGCCGTTCGCGCAGGAGGGACTCCAACATCACCACGTGCTGTGCGGCCAGACGAGCGATCGAGTAGGCCAAGGACGGTCCCGCCGACGCGTCCGCTTCGCTTTCGGCCAGCCGCTGGAGAAGATGGAGCCCCCGCGGATGGAAGAGCCAGTCCACGGCCCGAAGAGGGCGCGAGGCCAGCTCATCGGGGGTGGGGAGATCCACGCACCGGTCGTCACAATCGGCCGCTAGGGCCGCTTGATAGCGACGGGCTCGGTCGAGCTCCGTGACCGTATAGGTGACCACTTCCAGATATTGCTGGACCAGCCGGTGGGCCCGGTCGAGGAGAGCGGTGTCAGGGCTGTCGGCGAGTACGGCGTCCGTGAGCGCGGCCAACCGACCACCGATGCGTAATGGGTTCAAACACGTATGCGGGGACTGACTGCTGCTACCTGTCGGTCCGTCGATCCACGCCCCGAGATCGGCCCAACACGCCTCTGCGATGGTGTCGCGGGGCGCGAATTCCACGCCGCTGGCAATGCGGTCGAGGGTGTTGAACAAAGAGGGGGCGAAGGCCCGCTGTCCCGCGGAGCACAAGGGCGCTCCGGACAGGTCCACGCTCTCCTGAGGAGAGTAGACATCGGGTTGGGGCGGATCCAGCAAGTCCTCGTCACACGCAAACCAACCTTCGTGCTCAGGAGTGCAGCCGCCGGTTCCGCATAGGATGTCCGCTGCTTCCTCCCAGCTTCCGGGTGCCGGGATCTCCCAGCGTCCGTCGCCAAACGGGCTCACATAGCCAGGGGGAACGGCGGGCGGCTCCCCGGCAGGAGCGCCGTCGACGCGGCGAAGGTCGATCACACCACGCAGGAGCGGCGCTGCCGACGTCCCACCGACGAGGGAGAGCTCGATCTCGAAGGCGAGCCGATTGGCCGAGACTTCGAGTGGACGGCTAGACCAGCCAGCGACGATTTCGGTCTCGGGAGCGCCCGCCCGATCCCAGCGCAGCATCGGCCACGCCGGGACAAAGAGGCGGTCGCCTTCGAGACGGGCAACCCAGCGTCGGTCGGGGTTGAGGACGCCGAAGCCGTCATAGAACACCAGGACCTGGCGGCTGGCGCCCGGGTAAAGTTCAGCGTTGATGGGAACTGCGGGAAGGCCGTCGAGGGTCGTGGAATCGGGTAGCCCGAGAGCGCCACCGCGTTCGAGCCGCAGGGTTCCCGCGAACCGGCCGCCGGAGGGCAGGGGGCCCCATTCCACCGCAGCCTCGCCGAAGCGGACCCAGATGAACGCGGGGCGTCCCCGTTTCGGGTAGACGGCAACAGAGCCGGTGCCGGAGGCAGCCGCGTCAGCGAGTCGCGCCTTCACCACCGCGTGTCCGTCATCTCCGACCTCGAGAAAACAATCGCGGGTGAAGCCGTCACCGTCGCAGGTGACCTCCAGCGGTTCGGTGGCGACGACGCGCAGCCGCTTTCCGGGGGGAGCGGAGATGGCGACGGCGCGCGTGTCGAGGTCGGCGTCGAGCGCGAGCGTGTCCGAGGAAAGTCGGATTCCGCCGAGATTGGCGACCTGGGGTGCGGCATTGGGCGTGACACACTGCCCAAAAGTGTTGCAACGCTCGCCGGCGCCGCACTGGGAGTCGGCGCGACACGCAGCCTCGCAGCGGCCGTACAAACAGCCGCTACCGCAGGGGCAGTCCTCGTCGCGGACGCACGCTCGGTCGGTGTCCAACAAGGCGGGATCGACCTCGCATTGAGGCCGGTCTCCGCTGCAGCCGATCGATGGCGAGGCGGTGGCCAGCGCCAGCAGCGCGAGCCAAGACAGGGGCGATCTCGCCATCAGTACACCCTGCAAAGAAAGACGACCTGGGTGTAAGCGGGGCGGACGTCTACGGTGTGTGCGTGTCCCTGTTCGCCGCCGACTTCCTCGGGTTGGGTGTAGTAAAGGTCGCCGACCGTCGGCTGAAAGCCGGGCAGGCCCGTATGCACGAAGGCGCGGTAGTCTCCGCCCGCGGCAACCCATTGGTTTTCGAGCAGCCGACGAACGGTGCCGTTTTGAAGGTAGGCGTCGAGATACGTAATACCAGAGGCGTCGACCGCGAAGGCTCCCCACCGGTGGGTGTGGCTCTCGCGGCTCGTCGTGGCGGTGTCGGCGCCGCCGGTGGTTCCGACGCCTTCGCCGTCGGTCACGCCCCGCAGGAAGCGACCCTGGAGGTCGGGCTTGTTTCGACCGGCAAGGGGCCCCTTCGTGATGGGGGTTCCGTCGCAGACCTCGAAGCCCGGCGGGAGAGGATCGGTGGCCGGATCGAGAAACGAGGGGACAATGCCGCCGATCGGTACGCCGTTCGCGGCGGACACTGCGTATGGCACGGCATGCAGCCGTTGGGGCGGAAACAGCTGGGGACCGTCGCCTGCGTCTACCGTGGCCACGACCCAGGCATCGGGGCGCGTGCGGACGACGTCGGTGCATGCGTCCGGCAACTCGAGGGAAAAGCGTCCCGCGGACACGGTCACCGCCGACTGAGTCTCGCAGAGTGGGTCCTCCATGGTGGCCGTAGCGAACAGCCGCAGCGTCACGGTCGCAGTGCCTTCGAAGGGCACTCCGTCTTGCTCCAGCGTGCCGCGATACGCTAGCGCGGCCGAAGCGGGAATCATCTCGCCTTGCGCGAAGACGACATGTGACACGACTGCCAGGGCAAGGAGGAGGGCCGCGGCGGCAGCGAGAGTGGACCACTTAGACCAAAGCCGCTTGAACACACCGGTTCGGTTCAACATCCCGTCTGCCTCCTTTCGCAACGGGAATGGCCGCCCCCCCGGCGCGTGTCCGTCGGAAATGCGGACCGTTGCGAGAAATACGCCGTTTGTCAACCTAACATCCGTCGAACGGCCAGGTCAACGCGCTCGGGCTCTCCGGCAGGATGGCTCAGCGAGCGCAGCGGTACCATGTTTGCGGCGGCGAGGGGGCAAGGCGGTGACCCGGGGCGCGGGTAGGCAGTGAGGGAGGGCAGCAGTGCGACCCTGCAGATCCTGGCGGAGACGAACGCGGTCCGCGCGGGCCGGGCGCTTTGCCAGCGACCGGGTGCGGAGCCGAGATCCGAAAACTCGCGCGGCCGGGATGGTTGGGGTCCAAAGAAAAAACGCCGAGGCGGGCAGCCCCGGCACCGGACGCGAATTCAGTGAATGCGTCCAAAAAACAAGTCAGCCAAGGAGACCGCATGGGACATGAACCGTCCAGCCGCAACGATGGGCGCAGCGGTTTTCCGAGGCGCAGTTGTGCGTGCCCGAGCGCGGCAAGCCCTACGCGCTGACGCGCGTGCACACCGTCGCGCTGGTGTCGTCCGACGCGCCGGTGTGCATCCACCCGCGCGCGATCCGGGGCCACACCAACGAGGTGGGCAGCATGCCGGCGCTGATCGACGAGTTGGGCGCCGCCTACGGCCGCACCCGGATCCTCGAGCGGGTCACGTGCGATGCCGGCAACACCTCGCTCGCGACGGCCCGTCGCATCGTCGCGCACATCTGGGAGTACTTCGCGCAGATCCAGTCGATCCGGCCTTCGACCGCACCTGACTCTGCCCGCCTCGGCGCGCTCTGTGACATGGCCCTTCGTGTGCTCGCGGCACCAGCCGCCACGGCGTCGTTGCGCCTGCGCATCCGCCCGTCACCGTGGGCACGCTCCGGCCCGCCTGCCCACACGCCCTTGCGCGGTCACGGATCCATCCTGCGGGTCTACCGGACGGGTTCGCTGGGGTTGACGGCCAGCTCGCCGGCGTCCGTGATCGTCCCCGGTGCCGCGTCGATGCGGTGGCGAAGCAGCGGCTCACGGATTCCCGCCTCGCCGAGCACCCACAACTCCACCGCGCCGGGCGCGACGCGCTCGATCGTGAAACGCCCGTCGTCGGCCGTGACCGGCATCAGGCCGGACAGGACGTACGTGGCTAGACGGTCCTGGGAGAACTCGTCTTGCGACACCGCGGCGACCCGTAGCCCACCCATCGGCCGACCGCTGCCGCGCTCGACGACGCGGCCGGTGAGCCGCGCCCACGGCTGCGCGTGCACGACGATCTCCGACGTCTCGCCGGCGGCCACCGTGGCGGACGCGGTGCCCACGCCGGCGTTCGACGACACGCGCACCGTGTACTCGCCCGGTAGCAGTCGGCCCACACGGAACGCGCACGCCGGCTCCGCCGTGGCGATCGTCCGTCGCGTCGGCCCGGCGATCACGACGTCGCACGCCCCGCTGGCCTCCGGCGCCGAGCCCGCGATCGTCCCCAGCGCCTCCAGACGGATCGTGACGTCGGACCCGGTCTCCACCTCCTTGGCCACCCCGCGACCGAGGTCCCCGGGCGCCTCGACGTACAGGTCATATCGCCCGCGCCGCAGCCGCCTCATTTCGAACCGGCCCTGGCCGTCGGTGACCGCCGGCGGCACCCGGCCGCC
>RFGE01000070.1 GCA_003696105.1 Deltaproteobacteria bacterium
GCCGCCGACCTCGCGGCCGCCCGTGACGACGCCGCTGCGCGCGCCGCCGAGTCCGCCGCCCTGACGGCGCGGGCCGCCGCGGCCCCGGCCATCGAGCTGGTCGTCGACTCGGGCGGGACGATCCTCGCCGCCAACGTCGCCGCGGAGCGCGCGCTCGGCTACCCGCGCGGCGGCCTCGTCGGCCAGCCGTTCGAGCCGCTGTTTGCCGACCCGGCCGCGGTCGCGCCGGCGATCGGCGACGGCGCCGACCCGGCCGCCCGCTTCGCCGCCCTGCGCGACGCGCTGGCCGACGGGGCGGCGCGGTCGGTCGTGCTGCTGTCGCGCCGCGGCGCGGACGTGCCCGTGCTGCTCGCGGCCGCCCGCGGCGACGGCGCCGCCGCGGGCGAGCTGGTCGTCACCGCGCTGGACCGCACCGCCGGCGCGCAGGCCGAGCGCGACCGCGACCGGCTCGCGCGCGCGCTCGACGAGGTGACCGTCGGCGTCGGCCTGCTCGCCCTCAACGGCGTGTTGTCCTGGGCCAACCGCGCCCTGTTTGCCGACCTCGGCCACGAAACGGACTGCCGCCGCGGCTGCACTCGGCTGTCCGACCTGCTGCGCGTGCACGACGGCGCGGCGGCCGACTGGCTCGACGTCACCCTCGAGTCGCTGTCGGACGGCATGCTCGACATCGACCTCGCGATCGACCAGCTCCCGCAGCGGATCGACGTCGGCGACGCGACGTTCGCGCTGCGCTACGCGCCCATCTACGATCCGGACGAGCCGGACTCCGTCGACAAGTTGCTGGTGACGACGACCAACGTCACCGAACAGATCGCGGCGGAGCGAGGGCGCGCCCGCCAGGAAGAGCTGCTGGCCGCGTTCCAGGTGCTGCTCAAAGACCGCGACGGGTTCGAGGAGTTCCTCGACGAGTGCGATCGGCTCGTCGACCTGCTGGCGTCCGGCGCGTCGTTCGGCCTCGAGAAGCGGGCGCTTCACACGCTCAAGGGCAACTGCGCGATCAACGGACTGCGGCGGTTCGCGGCGCTGTGCCACGAGCTGGAGACGGCGATCGTGGACCGCCGCGAGCCGATGGCCGACGGCGAGCGACGGCGGCTCGTCGCGGCGTGGGCCGACGCGACGCTCGAGCTGCGCCACCTGCTCGAGCGCCGCGGCGACGACGTGGTCGCCGTCCCGGTCGCCGAACACGCGGCGCTCGTCGCGCGCGTCGAGGCCGGCGCACCGGCCGCCGAGATCGCGGGCGTCCTGCGCGACTGGACCCGCGCGCGGCTCGCGCAGGCGTTCGAGCGGCTCGAGCGCCAGGCCATCGCGATCGGCCAGCGCCTCGGCAAGCCGGTCGACGTGGTGCGCGACGACGGCGGCCTGCGCTACGACGGCAAACGGCTCGCGCCGCTGTGGGCGAGCGCGGTCCACCTGCTGCGCAACGCGATCGACCACGGCATCGAGCCGCCGGACGCGCGCCGCGCCGCGGGCAAACCCGAACGCGGCCGCATCGACCTGACGGCGCGGTGCGACGGCGACGCGCTGGTCGTCACGATCGCCGACGACGGCCGCGGGATCGACTGGCAGCGCGTGGCGGACAAGGCGCGCGCCGCCGGGCTGCCGTGTTCGACCCGCGCGGAGCTCGAGCGCGCCCTGTTCGCGACGGGGCTCACGACGCGCGACACGGTGTCCGACGTGTCCGGGCGCGGCGTCGGGCTGAGCGCGGTGCGCGACGAGGTCGCCAAGCTCGGGGGCTCGATCGCCGTCGACAGCCGCCCCGGACGCGGCACGCGGTTCGAGCTGCGCGTGCCGCGGGCGGCGGCCGGCGCGTCCGGTCCGCTGCGACTCGTGGCCGCGGCCGCGCAGCGGTCGTGACCGGCGCGTGGCCGCGCGGCGGCCGCGGTGCGCGCCGGTCGCGGTGAACGACCGCGCCCCCGCGCGGCGGCCGCCTCCGGCGCGCCGCGACGGTGCGCCCGCGCGACCGCGGGCGATCGCGCTGTCCTATACTGCCGGCGTGATCGGCGCGGCACGACCGGACGACGACGCCGGCGGGGACGACGCGATCCGCATCGGCGTGTCGGCGTGCCTCACCGGCGCCCCCGTGCGCTACGACGGCGGCCACAAGCTCCACCCGTTCGTGCGCGACGCGCTCGGCGCGGTCGCGACCCTCGTACCGGTGTGCCCGGAGGTCGAAGTCGGCCTCGGCGTCCCGCGGCCGACCCTCCGGCTCGTGCAGCCGGCGTGCGAGGGCGGTCCGCTGCGCCTGATCGCGCCGGCCACCGGCGCCGACCACACCGAGGCCATGACCGCGTGGACCCGCGATCGCGTGCGCGCGCTCGCGGCGCTCGGGCTGTGCGGCCACGTGTTCCGGCGCAACTCGCCCAGCTGCGGGCTGTGGGGCGTGCCCGTCTATCCGCGGGCCGACGGCGGGCGCGCGGTTCGCACGGGGCGCGGCGCGTTCGCCGCCGCGTTCACCGCCGCGCTGCCCGACCTGCCCGTCGAGGAGGACGGCCGGCTGGACGACCCGGCGCGGCGCGAGTCGTTCGTCGCGCGGGTGTTCGCCTATCGCCGCGCGCGCGCGGCGCTCGGTCCGGGCGCGACGGCCGAGCGGCTCGCGACGCTGCGCGCGCGCGACGACCTGCTGGTCGAGGCGCACGCGCCCGGCGCCGGCGCGCGCCTCGACGCGATCGTCACGGCGATCGCCGCGCAGCGCGTCGACCCCGCGGCGGCGGCCGGCGCGTACGTCGCCGAGCTGATGCGCGCGCTCGCGCGGCCGTCCACCGACGCCAAGCGCGCGCGGGCGCTGGCGCGAGCCGTCGCGCGCGCCGGGCGCGGCGCGCCGGCGGCGGCGGCCGCGCGCGACGCGATCCGCGCGTACCGGCACGGCCTCGTGTCGTTTTCGCACGCCCTCGGCGAAGTCCGGCGCCTGGCCCGCGCCCGCGGCGACGCGTGGCTCGCGAGCCAGACCTGGCTGTTTCCCGAGCCGGGCGAGCGCCGCCTGCGCGCGCTCGCCGGCGCGCGCCCGTGACGCCGGCCCGCGCGCCGCGGGGCGGGCCTGCCGCCTGGCCCGGTGCGCCGCGCTCACGGCGGCGCCGGCGCGCCGGACGGTCGAACCACCAGCGCGCCGCGGCCAATTGGCAGCGCGCGGGCGCCCGGCCACGCCGCCGCCAGCGCGCGCCGCGCCGCCGGCGTGACGGTCCACGCGGCGCGGACGCCGCGCTCGCGCAACGCCGCCGCCAGATCGCCGGTCGCCACGGTCCGCCGGCCGCGCACCACGTCCGTCGGCTCGACCAGCTCCCAGCCGCGCGGCTCCGGCGTGGCCCACACGATCCGATCCCAGCGGCCCCACAGCACGCCGACGGACGCCCAACCAAACGGCGGGCGCCGCCGCGGCCGCTCCACCAGGAGCGCCCCGCCGGCGAGCAGCGGCTCCAGCTCGCCCGCGGCGAGCCGCCGGCCCACTTGCACCGAGTCCGGATCCCACATCGCCGCCGGCCGGGCGGGACCGAGCGCCACCGCCGCGATCGTCGCCGCGGCCGCGGCCGCGAACGCGACCCGACTGCGCGCGAGCACGCCGGCGAGTCCGACCGCCGCCAGCGGGATGAGCGCGACCTCGATCGGGTGCGACAGCCGGTCGGGAAACACGAGATGGCGCTGGCCGAGCACGACCGCCGGCCACACCCCCGCGCTGAGCAGCGCGACAACGATTGCGTGCGCACGCAACGTTCGGCCGGCGCCGCGCAGGCGCCACGCGCCGTAGGCGGCGAGCACCGCGACGGCCGGGGCCCACGCGACGAGCGCCCGCGCGCGCGCGCCGAGCACGTCGACCGGAGACGCCGACTGCGCCAACGCGGCGGCCCGGTGCCAGAACAGCAGCGGATCGCCGTACGCAGTCCACTGCAGCGCCATCCACGCGAGCGGCGCCGCCGCGGGCGCGAACGCGAGCCACGCGCCGCGGCGGCGGCGGCCGAGCCACAGCGCGACGGCCGGAAACAGCACGACCGCCCCCCACGCCTCGTAGCGCATCCACGCGGCGGCCGCCAGCGCCGCGCTGCCGGCGGCGAGCGCCGCCGCGCGCCCGGTGCGCAGCCAGCGAAACAGCCCCCAGACCGCCGCCACCGACAGCGCGGCCGCGGGAACCTCGGCCAGGTGCGAGTGCCCGAGCACGAGCGTCAGCGGCGACGCCAGCACGAGCGCCGCCGCGAGCCACGGACTGCTGTCGTCGTCCGGCCGCGCTCCGCCGCCGAGCGGACGCCGCGACAGCTCCCGCGCGAGCCCGCCGGTCGCGACCGCCAGCCCGACCGTGGCGATCGCGGAGACGACGGGCCCCGCGGCGCGCGCCGAGATTCCCAGCGCCTGCGCAACCGCCAGCAGCCCCGGATGCCCGGGCAGCCACATCTCGCCGACGAACCGCGAGCCGTCGCGCGACAGCAAGTACGCGACGTACGCGCGATAGGGGTCGTCTTCCGACGCGAACCACCGGCCCTGCGCGACGAGCCAGATCCGCGCGGCCAGGTGCGCGAGCGCCGCCAGCGCCAGCGCGAGCTTGGCGGTCACCGCGAAGGCCTCACGCGCGCATCGTAGCCGGCGCCCGTGGCGCGCCGCAACGCGCGCCGCGGCGGGCAGTGCTGCTACGCTCGCGCCGATGACGCACCCGCGCGACCCGGGCCTGTGGGACCCAGACAACAGCGACCAGCGGTTGTGGCGGCTGATCGAGCGCCGCATGGAGCCGGGCGCCGACACCGCCCGCATCGACGAGACGATCTGGCGGCTGTTCGGCGAGACTTGGGCGATCGCGTTCACCGACCTCGCGGGGTTTTCGCGGCGCACCGAGCGATTCGGCATCATCCACTTCCTGCAGACGATCTGCGCCATGCGGCGGCTGCTGTACCCGCTCGTCGAAGCGCACCGCGGGTTCTTGCTCAAGCAGGACGCCGACAGCCTGCTGCTGTTGTTCCGCGACCCCGGCGACGCGCTGCGCGGCGCGATCGCGATGCAGCGCGCGTGCGCGCAGGCCAACGAGCGGCTCGTCGCCGAGGAGCAGATCCTGCTGTGCGTCGGCATCGGCTATGGCCGCATCCTTCGCGTCGGCAGCCACGAGGCCTGGGGCGCGCAGGTCAATGCCGCCAGCAAGCTGGGCGAGGACACCGCGAAGGCCGGCGACATCCTCGTGACCGGCGCCGTCCGCGACGCCGTCGGCGACGGCGCGGAGGTCGGCTTCGACGACCTCGCGCTCGCCGTTCCCGGTTCCGATCGCAACTACCGCGTCCGCTACGCGTAGCCGGCGGCGCGCGCTCACCCCGCCTCGGCCGGCGGCGCGCTCACCCCGCCTCGGCGCACAGCGCCGGCAGCGACTCCCACACCCACCGGGCCGCCGGCCCCAGCGCGCGGTCGCTGCGGGCGAACACGAACAGGTCCACCGGCCGCGGCTTCGGCCCCCACTCCTCGATGTGCAGCGCCACCAGCCGGCCCGCCGCGAGGTCGTCCGCGACCAGCTCGTACGGCAGCGTCCCCCACCCGAGGCCGGCGCGGATGAGCGCGAGCTTCGTCGCGGCGTCCGCGACCCGCCAGGTCGTCGCCGACAGCACCGAGTGGTCGCGCCCCGCGCCCGCGCGCTGCGCGATGACGATCTGCACGGCATCGCCGACTTCTGCCCGCGCAAGCGGCGCCCGCGCGCGCGACAGCGGGTGGTCGGGCGCCGCCACGGCGACGATCGCCGCGGTGCCGACCGGCCTGCGGCGCAGCGGGTCGTCCCCGGTGTCGAACGGGCCGCCGATGCCGACGTGCACGGCGCGGTCGCGCACGAGCGCCGGCACCGCCTCGACGACCTCGGTGCGGATGCGCAACGTCACCTCGGGAAACCGCTGCTGGAACGCGCGCCCGAGCGCGACCAGCCACGACGCCGGCACGATCGCGTCCACCGCGACGCCGACCTCGGGCTCCGCGCGCCGCCCCGCCAGCGCCTCGGCGCGCGCGCCGAGGGCCGACACCGCCGCGAGCACCGCGCGGGTGTCCGCCAGCAGCGCCTTGCCGGCGGCGGTGAGCGCGGGCCGGCGCCCGGCGCGATCGAACAGGGCGACGCCGAGCGCGTCTTCGAGGTGCGCCACCGCGTAGCTCACGACGGACTGAGCCCGGCCGAGCGCCCGCGCCGCCGCCGAAAAGCTCCCCGCCTCGGCGATCGCGGCGAACACCCGCAGCTGCTCCAAGGTCACGCGATGGATATCCATAACCTGGATATTTAATATCGATTTATTATCGCTTTTCCAGATAAGAATTCGTGCGCATGATGCCCCCACCGGGTGCGTTCCCCCGGCCATCCGTTCGAAGCCACGACACAGGAGAGGACACCATGATGCACACCCGCGCCATCGCTTGGGCCGCCGCGTTCGCCGTCGTCGCGGCGGTCGCCTGTAGCAAGGACGAATCGCACGACACCCGCAAGGCGCCCGCGCCCGCCAAGACCGAGGCGGCCAAGCCGGCGACGTCCGCGGCCGCGCCGGCCGCCGCATCGCCGCTGGCCGAGGTGGCCGGCACCTATGAGATCGACCCGACCCACACCCAGGTCATCTTCCGCGTCAAGCACCTCGGCGTGTCGTATCAGTACGGTCGCTTCAACAAGACGAGCGGCAAGCTGTCGCTCGACGCCGACCCGGCCAAGAGCTCCGTCGAGCTCACGATCGACGCGGGCAGCGTGTACACCGCCGACCAGAAGCGCGACACGCATCTCAAGAGCCCCGACTTCTTCGACGTCAAGCAGTTCCCCCAGATCACGTTCAAGAGCACCCGCGTCAAGGCGCTCGGCGGCAACAAGTTCGAGGTCGCCGGCGACCTCACCCTGCACGGCACGACCAAGCCGGTGACGCTGCAGGCCGAACTCACCGGATCGGGCAAGGACCCGTGGGGCGGCTTCCGCGTCGGCTTCGAGGCGCGCACGAAGGTCAAGCGCAGCGACTTCGGCATGACGTTCATGCTCGACGGCCTCGGCGACGAGGTCGACATCATGGCCACGCTCGAGGCAGTCAAGAAGTGAGCCGCGCCCCCGCCGGCTGCCGCGAACGATGACCACCGTGCTGCTCGGCGTGGCGCTCGTCCCGGCCGCCGTCGCCGCTGCCGTCGTCGCCCTCGCGGGGCGCGGCGCGGTGCCGCGGCCGTGGACCGGCGCCGCCGTCGCCGCCGCCGCGGTCGCGAGCGCGGCGCTGGTGTCGGGCCGCCTCGAGCTGGTGCCCGGCGACGCCGCCGGCTGGATTCCGCACGTCGCGGTGGTCGCCGCGGCGGCCGGGTGGCTGGCCGGTCGGTTCGACCGCCCGCCGGCGGCGCGGCCCGCGCTGGCGTGGCTCGTCGTGGCGGCCGCCGCCGCGCTCGCGGCGGCCGCGCTGTCGCGCGCCGCGATCCGCTACCGGTGGACGCCCGCCGAGGCCGGCGGCTGGATCGCGGCGGCGGCCGCCGCCGGCGCGATCGTGTGGCGCGCGCTCGCGCGCGCGGCCGCCGCGGTGGACGCGCGCGCGGCGCTCGCCGCGTACGCGGCGCTGGCGGGCGCGACCGGGGCCGTGCTCGGGCTGGCCGGTTCGGCCCGACTCGGCATGCTCGCCGGCGCGATCGCGTCGGCGTCGGCGGGCGCGTGGGCGGTCGCGGTCGCTCGCCGCGGCCGGGTCGACGCGGCGAGCGCGGCCGCGCCGGTGGCGCTTGCGTGCGTCGCGCTCGCACTCACCGGCGGTCTGTACGCGGAGCTGCGCGCCCTGCCGGCGGCGCTGCTCGCGGCCGGGCCGCTCGCGGTGGCCGCGGTCGAGCCGATCGCGGCGCGGTGGCCGCGCCGCCGCGCGCTGGCCGCGCGCGCCGCGCTGCTGGCGGTCGCGCTGGCCGCCGCGGTCGGCGTCGCCGCGCGCGATCGGTTCGCCGAGCCGGCGGCGGCCGACTCGGGCGACGTGCCGTACGGCTACGAGTGACCGGCGGGCGCCGCGCCGGCCCGGCGGCGCGTCAGCTCGCGACCTTCTCGACCCGCTTGCGCTCGTTGTGATCGAGGATCGCCTTGCGCAAGCGCAGCGCCTTCGGGGTCACCTCGACGAGTTCGTCCGCGTTGATGAACTCGAGCGCCGCTTCGAGGCTGAGCTGGCGCGGCGGCGCCAGGATCAACTTCTCGTCGTGGGCGTGCGTGCGGATGTTCGTGAGCTTCTTGGTCCTGCACGGGTTGACGATCAGGTCGTTCGACCGCGAGTGCTCGCCGACGATCATGCCGCCGTAGACCTCGACCTGCGGGCCGATGAACAGCGTGCCGCGATCTTGCAGGCTGAACAGCGCGTAGGCGTTCGACACGCCCTGGTCCTGCGCGATCAGCACGCCGCTGGGGCGCGACCGGATCGGGCCGGCGTGCGGCGCGTAGTCGGCGAACGTCGAGTACAGCGTGCCGGTGCCGCGCGTGTCGGTGAGAAACTGCGACCGGTATCCGATGAGCCCGCGCGCCGGGATGCGAAACTGCAGCCGCACGCGCCCCGTCCCCGCCGGCGCCATCTCGACCATCTGGCCGAGGCGCCGGCCGAGTTCCTCGATCACCGCGCCGGCGTAGGGCTCGTCGACGTCGACCACCACGTCCTCGTACGGCTCGAGCAGCGCCCCGTCCGCGCCCGTCCGCGTGATCACGCGCGGCTGCGACACGCACAGCTCAAACCCCTCGCGGCGCATCGTCTCGATCAAGATCGACAGGTGCAGCTCGCCGCGGCCGCTGACCTGGAACACGCCCGCCTGGTCGGTCTCGTCGACGCGCAGGGCGATGTTCGACTTCACCTCGCGAAACAGCCGCTCGCGCAGCTTGCGCGACGTGACGAACTTGCCGTCGCGCCCGGCGAACGGGCCGTCGTTGGCGCGAAAGTCCATGCTCATCGTGGGCGCGTCGACCGCCAGCCGCGGCAGCACCCGCGGCGCGTCGACCGACGAGATCGTGTCGCCCACCTCGAGCTCCGTCATGCCGGTGATCGCGACGATGTCGCCGGCGCGCGCCTCCGCCAGCTCGAACCGGCGCAGGCCCTGGAAGCCGAGCAGCTTCTGGATGCGAAACGGAACCGGCTGTGCCCCCTCGCGCCCGAGCTGCACCCGATCGCCGACCTGGCAGCGCCCGGCCGCGACCCGGCCGATCGCCATGTAGCCGAGGTAGTCGTCGTAGTCGAGCGTCGCCGCCTGCATGCAAAACGGCGCGTCGACGTCGCCTTCCGCCGGCGGCACCTCGGCGACGATGAGGTCGAGCAGCGGCGCGAGGTCGCGGCGTTCGTCGGCCAGGTCGGCGACCGCGTAGCCGTCGCGGCCCGACGCGTACATCACCGGGAAGTCGAGCTGGCGATCGTCCGCGCCGAGCGCCGCGAACAGGTCGAACACGCGGTCGACGACGGCGTCCGGGTCGACGCCCGGCCGGTCGATCTTGTTGATGACCACGATGGCGCGGTGGCCGAGTTCAAACGCCTTCTGGGTGACGAACCGCGTCTGCGGCATCGGCCCCTCCACCGCGTCGACCAGCAGCAGCACCGCGTCGACCATGCCGAGCACGCGTTCGACCTCGCCGCCGAAGTCGGCGTGGCCGGGGGTGTCGACCAGGTTGATGCGCACGTCGTTCCACGTCACCGACGTACACTTCGACAGGATCGTGATCCCGCGCTCGCGCTCGAGGTCGATCGAGTCGAGCGCGCGCTCGGCCACGACCTCGCCGGGCCGGAACGTGCCCGCCTGGCGCAACAGGCCGTCCACGAGCGTGGTCTTACCGTGGTCGACGTGCGCGATGATCGCGACGTTGCGGACATCGGTGCGCTGCATGGGCCCCGGTGCCTACCACACGGACGGGCCGCGCGCACCCTGCCCGCGCCGCGCGCGGCTCAGCCGCGCAGGTAGCAGGCCGCACGCGCGGTCCAGTCGGACGCCAACGCGTGCGCGTCCATGACCACGTCGCGCAACAGCCGCCGGTGGCGCTCCGCCAGCGCGATCAGCTCGACGCCGGTCGTGCGGATCACGTCGCCGAGCCGGCCGTCGGGCCGGCGCGGCAGCCGCCCGAGTCGGTCGAACGCGACGCGCCCGCGCGCCCACACGATCTCGTCGACGCCCGGCACCTCGAACTCGAGCGCCAGGGTGCGCGGCGTCCGCCCGCCGACCGGACGCCGCAGCCGGACGCCGGTCGGCGACAGGTCGACGACGAGCGCGTGGCGCGGGCGGTCGCCGTCGAGTTCGGTGCACAGGACCTCGACCGGAATGCGCGGTGCGGCGCGAGCCAACAGGACGTCCCCCAACATGTCCCACATTGTAGGATAGCAGAATACACCGGCCAAGTTTTTCGCCGGCCGAGGCGCGCGCTGCACGACGCCGGCGCGCGCGGCCGTCACCGCTCGATCGGCCCCGGCAGCAAAAACGGGTAGCGCCTGCGGCGCACGCGGCGCTGCCACGCGCGGTCGAGCCGGCGCAGGCGCAACAGCCACGCCCACAGGCGCGCGTCGGCGCGGTAGTAGCGGGCGACCTCGGCCTCGTCGACGGGCGGCGAGACTCGCGCGTTGACGACCTCGATGAGCGAGGGAAGCCGGCCGGCGAGCCGTTCCTTGTGCAAGTTCGCCAGCAGGTCCACCGCGACCTGCCGCGGGTCGTAGTAGCGGTCGAGGATGCCGCCCAACAACCACCGGCGCACCGGCGCGCGCAGAAGCCACGGCAGCGACGCGACGAATAGATCGGTGTCCAGCTCGTCGCGACCGTCCGCGCCGCGCACGAGCGGCGTGGTGACGTCGAGGTAGTGCCAGCGCCCGTCGATCCACGCCCAGTTCGACAGCTGCGCGTCGAGCCCGAGCGCGCCGATCGGGCTGGCCTCGGCCGCGCGGCCCGGGGCGTCGCCGCCGCGACGTCGCGCGGCCGGGCCGTCCGGCTCGCCCGCGGGCGCAGGTCCGACGACCGCGCACACCGCGTCGACGATGGCCGCGAATCGGTCCGCCGCGACCGCGGCATCCCAGCGCGCCAGCGCCCGCGGCCCGATCGCGTCGGCCGGCAGCACAGGTTGGTGCACATACACTGAAATCGACCCGTCCGCGCGCGCCAGCGCGTCGACGTGCGTGTCGACGACGGCAACGCCGCGGGCGGCGAGCGCGCGCACGTAGCGGTCCACCAGCGCACCGTAACGGCCGGCGCGATCGGCGTCGGGAAACGGCGGCAGCCGCTTGTAGGCGCGGCCGCGCCAGCGCACAACCGAGGAGATCTCGCCGTAGCCGAGCACGTCGAGCTGCGACTCGTCGCCCGTGTCGAGCGCGCGATCGATCGCGCGGTCGAGTTCGTCGAGCGCCGCGGCGGTCACGGCAGCGCGCGCGACACGGTCGCCGCCAGCTCGGCCGCCTGGTCGTCCGTGAGGACCAGCGGCGGCAGCAGTTGCAGCACCGAGTCGTCGTTGTTGGCCCACACCGCGAACACGCCCGCGTCGTACAGAAGCTTCGCCGCGAACATGCCGCCGCGCGGCACGCCGAACTTCAGCCCCATCATCAGGCCGCGCTGGCGCAGCGCGAACGGCCGCGAGCCGCCGGCGAGGGCGTCGGCGAAGATCCCGGCGGCGCGGCGCACGCCGTCGAGGAACCCGGGCGCCTCGACCGCGTCGAGCACCGCGAGCGCCGCCACGCAGCCCAGCTCGGCGCCGCCGAAGGTGGACACGTGCGCGAACGGCCGATCGTCGAACACCGCGTGCAGCTCGCGCGTCAGCAACGTCGCCGCGATCGGGTACACCCCGCCGCTGAGCCCCTTGCCGGTGACGATCGCGTCCGGCTCGACGCCGTCGTGTTCGTGCGCCCACATCGCGCCGGTGCGCCCGAGTCCAGTCTGCACCTCGTCGACGATGAGCTTCGCGCCGCGGTCGCGACAGATCCGCTGCACCGCCGCCAGGTAGCCGTCCGACGGCAGCGGCATGCCCAGCGTCGCCGGGATCGGCTCGAGCAACACGGCGGCCGTGTCGTCGCCGACGGCCGCGTCCATCGCCGCGACGTCGTCGAACGGCACCTGCACGAACCCGGGCAGGTCGGCGCCGAACGGCTCGCGGTACTGGGGATCGCCGGCGGCGAGCGCGTAGCCGGTGTGGCCGTGATAGCCGCCGCGCGCCGACACGATCCCCGCGCGGCCGGTGGCGCCGCGGCAGACCTTGATCGCCAGGTCCACCGCCTCGCCGCCGCCGGCCGCGAACACGACGCCGGACAGCCGGCCGCCCGTGGTCGCCGCCAGGCGCGCGGCCAGCGCCGCGCGATAGCCGGACACGAGATGGTGGTTGCCGATGTCGAGGTGATCGAGGGCGCGGCGCACCGCGCCGACCACGGCGGGATGGCGGTGGCCGAGGTTGAACACGCCGCCGTTGCAGTGGCAGTTCCAGTACCGGCGACCGTCGAACGCGTCGTAGAAGAACGGCCCCTCGCGGCGGCCCATGCACACGTCGAACCCGGCGTCGCGAAACAGCGCGACCTTGCCCGGCGACACGTGTGCGGCGAACGCGGTGAACGTGGCGTCGCGGGTCGGCAGCGGATAGCTCGGCTCGCCCATGGCGGCGATGATACACGCGCGCCGTTGTAGCCAGCGGGCGCACCTGCTACGACCGCGCCGTGACATCGGCCGAGCCGAGACCGGGGGACCGCGTCGCCGTCGTCGGCGGCGGCGTATCCGGGCTCGTCGCGGCGCTCGCGCTGGCGCGCCGCTACGACGTCGCACTGTTCGAGGGCCGCGATCGGCTCGGCGGACACGCGCACACGGTGGACGTCGCGCTCGCCGGCGCAACGTACGCGGTCGACACCGGCTTCGTCGTGTTCAACGACCGCACCTACCCGCAGCTGTGCCGCCTGCTTTCCGCCCTGGGCGTTCGGTCGCGCCCGGCGCCGATGACGTTCGGCGTGCGCTCGGATCGCACCGGCGTCGAGTTCGCCGTGACGACCGCCGGCAGCCTGTTCGCTCAGCGCCGCAACCTGCTCCGACCGGGCTACTATCGGTTCCTCGCGGGCATCGCGCGGTTCAACCGCCTCGCCCGGCGCGCGCGCGGCCCCGCCGCCGACGCGACGCCCCTGGGCGACTGGCTCGCGCGCCACCGCCTGCCGGACCGCACGGTCACCGACTACGTCGAGCCGCTGTGCGCCGCCATCTGGTCGTGTCCGCCGCGGCGCGTCCGCGCGTTCCCGATCGGCTTTCTCGCCGCGTTTCTCGCCAACCACGGCATGCTCTCCTGGTCCGGGCAGCCGCAGTGGCGCACGATCGCCGGCGGCTCGCGCGCCTACGTCGATGCGATCGCGCGGCGCCTCGGGCCGCGGGTACGCCTGTCGACGCCGGTCGTCGGCCTGCGCCGGCAGCCGGACCGCGTCCTGGTGGCCACGCCCGCTGGGGTCGAGGCGTTCGACCACGCGATCGTCGCGTGCCACGCCGACGACGCGCTGCGGCTGCTCGCCGACGCCGACGATCGCGAGGCAGCCGCGCTCGGCGCGTTCGCCTACACCGCCAACCACGTCGTCCTGCACACCGATCCGCGCGTGCTGCCGCGCGCGCGCCGCGCGTGGGCCGCGTGGAACTACCACGTGCCGCGTCGCCGCGACGCGCCGGTGTCGCTCACGTATGCGATGAATCGCCTGCACGGCTACGCAGCGCCGCGCGAGCTGCTCGTGACCGTCAACGGCGGCGGCGTCGCCGCGCCGGTGCGACTCGGCCGGTGGACGGTTCGCCATCCGGCGTTCTCGGTGCAGTCGGCCGCCGTACAGCGCCGCCATCGCGAGTTCATCGCGCGGCGGCGGACGTCGTTTTGCGGCGCGTACTGGGGCTACGGGTTTCACGAAGACGGCGTGTCGAGCGCGCTGCGCGTGTGCGAAGCTTTCGGGGTGAGCGATGGGCTCGTGGATCTATGAGGGCTGGGTGCGCCACCGGCGGCACGCGCCGGTGCGCCACGCGTTCCGCTATCGGGTCGCGCTGCTGTACCTCGACCTGGACCACCTCGACACGGCGTTCGCCGGATCTCGGCTGTTCGCGGTCGACCGACTGGCGCCCGCGCGCCTGTGCCGGCGCGACTATCTGGGTCCGCTGGACCAGCCGCTCGCAGACGCAGCGCGCGGCGTCGTGGCCGAACGGCTCGGCCGGCGTCCCGACGGGCCGGTGTTCCTGCTCACCCACCCGCGCTATTTCGGCTACGGGTTCAACCCGGTGAGCTTCTACTACTGTTACGGGGCCGGCGGCCGGCTCGACGCCATCGTCGCCGACGTCACCAACACGCCGTGGGGACAGCGCCACGCCTACGTCCTCGACGCGGCAGCCGAGCCGACCCTGCGGTTTTCGCTGCGCAAGGTGCTGCACGTGTCGCCGTTTTCGCCGATGGACGACGCCTATCGCTGGCGGTTCACGCCGCCCGGCGAACGCCTCGCGGTGCACATGCAAAACGTTCGCGGCGGGCGCACCCTGTTCGACGCGACGCTCGTCGGCACCCGCCGGCCGATGACTCCGGCGTCGCTGCGCCGCGTGCTGTTGCGCTACCCGGCGATGACCGTGCGCGTGATCGCCGCGATCTACTGGCAGGCTTTGCGACTGCGGCTCAAGGGCGCGCCCTACCACCGGCCTCCCGGCGAACCGCCGCCGGCGCCGGCCGGCCGGAGGGCGCCGTGATCGGCCGCGCCGCCGCGGGGCGGCGTCCGGTTCGGCGCACGAACCGCCGTCGTCGCGCGGCCGCGGGGAGTCAGCCGATCGACGTGAGGCTGTGGCGCAATATGTTGCACAGACAACTTACATCGTTGCGTGCGGGCGAATTGACACTGCGCGATGCGCACTTCGGCGACGCGCGGTTCGGCGCCGCGAGCGACCTGTCGGCGACGGTCGACGTACGCGATGGGCGATTTTACCGCGCGGTCGCGCTCGGTGGGTCGGTCGGCGCCGCCCGCGCGTTCATGCGCGGCGACTGGGACAGCGACGACTTGGTCGCGGTGTTTCGTCTGTTCGCCCGCGACCGGGCCGCGAGCGACCGGCTCGAAACCGGGCCGGCCGCCGCACTGGGCGCCGTGCGGCGCGCCGCGCACCGGCTGCGGTCGAACACGCCGCGCCGCGCGCGACGCAACGTCTCGGCCCACTACGACCTCGGCAACGACTTCTTTGCGCTGTTTCTCGACCCGAGCCTCACCTACTCGGCCGCGTTCTACGACCGTCCGCACGCGACGCTCGCCGACGCGCAGCGCGCCAAAATCGACCGCCTGTGCCGCAAGCTCGATCTGTCGCGCGGCGACCATCTGCTCGAGATCGGCACCGGTTGGGGCAGCCTGGCCATTCGCGCCGCTCAGACGACCGGCTGCCGGGTGACGACGGCGACGCTGTCGGCCGAGCAGGCCGCGCTCGCGCGCCGGCGCGTCGCCGAGGCCGGGTTGACCGGCCGCGTCCACGTCGTCGTCGCCGACTACCGCGAACTGGACGGCCGCTACGACAAGCTCGTGTCGGTCGAGATGGTCGAGGCGGTCGGCCACGATCACCTCGACGCGTTCTTTCGCGTGTGCGGCCAACGGTTGCGACCGGGCGGAACGATGGCGCTGCAGGCGATCACGGTGCCCGACCAGCGCTACGCGATCGCGCGCCGCCAGGTGGACGTGATCCAGCAGCTCGTGTTCCCGGGCGCGGACATCCCGTCAGTCGGCGCGCTGCTGGCCGCGGCCGCGCGTGCGAGCGACCTGCGCGTCGTCCATCTGGAGGACAACACCCCGCACTACGCGCGCACCCTGCGCGACTGGCGCGCGCGGTTTCGCGCCCGGCGCGACGACGCCCGCGCGCTCGGCTACGCGGAGGCGTTCCTGCGGCTATGGGACTTGTACCTGGCCTACTGCGAGGCCGGATTCGCAGAGCACTACACCGCCAGCGTCCAACTCGTGCTGCGCCGGCCGCGCGCGTAGCGGTGCGAGCGCCCCACCGCGCGCGCGGCCGCGGGTTGCGCGCGCGCGGCGCGCGGCCCATGATGCGGGCCGATGTCGACCGAAACCGTCGCCGTCATCGTCTCCGCGCCCGGCCGCCGACTCGCCGACGGGCGCGTCCAGCGGCGCCAGCTCGACCGGAGCGCGCGCACGCGCCGCGCCGCCGCCGCGCTCGGCGCGTGCTGGGGGCTCGCGGTCGTCGCGGTGTTCATCCCGGTCGCGCACTTCGTCCTGGTTCCGAGCCTCACGATCGCCGGGCCGATCGTCGCGTGGCTTCGCGCGCGCCAGCGCGCGGTGGTGCTCGGCGGCGACGGGACCTGCCCCGCGTGCGGCGCGTCGATCGAGATCGAGCCGGGCCCCGCGCACTGGCCGCTGCACGCCCAGTGCGCGGCGTGCCGCGAGGCGCTCGAGGTCACCGCCCGCGCGTAGGGCGCCGCTCCCCCGCCGGCGCGTCAGCCGGCATCGACGACCGGCACCGGAACGCTGCCGCGGGCGTGCGCGGAGGTTGCGGCCGCGCTCGCCGCCGGCGCGCCGGCTACCGCGCGGCGGCGCAGCCAGCCGATCGCGACCGCGACGGGGGCGACGCCGATCGACAGCAGCGCGCCCATCTTCGCGGCCGCCGTGATCGCGGGATCGGTGTACGCGACGCCCGCCACGAACAGCGCCACCGTGAGCCCGAGCGCGCCAACCAGGCCGACGAGCCCGATCGTCGCGGCCGACAGCCCCTCCGGCCGCCGGAACCCGACCGCGTGCGCCGCGGTCGAAGCCAGCCAGATGCCGCCGGTCTTGCCGACCGCCAGGCCGGCGAGCACGGCCCAGGTCGCGTTGCCGACGGCGGCGAACACGACGCCGGCGTTGGCGAGCCCGAACGCGAACAGCCCCAGGTCGACCGGCAGCCGGAACGCGTGCTGGAAGCGGTTGAGCGTGTCGTGCATCTGCTCCTCGCTGTCGGCGAACACGCCCTCGTCGTGCCCGGCGGTCGGCATGAACGGCACGACGAACACGAGCGCGAGCGCCGGGTGGACGCCCGCGAACTTGAGCCCGAGCCAGCTCACGACGCCCGGACCGGCGAGGTACGCCCAGAAGCTGCGGAATCCGGCGCGCCGCAGCCCGTAGGCGCCGACCATCGCGGCCGCCACGAGCGCGAGGTACACCGGCTGCACCGGGTGGGCCGGGTCCGGGTAGAACACCGCGATGATGACGAGGCCGATCGCGTCGTCGGCGATCGCGAGCAGCAGCAAGAAGCTCACCGCCGGGTGGCCCTTGCCGAACACCGCGCGCGCCACCAGCCACGCGAGCGCGATGTCCGTCGCGGTCGGGATGCCCCAGCCGCCGCGAATCGCCGCGTCCCCGGTGACGTACGACCACGCGAGAAACACGGCCGCTGGACCGACCACGCCGCCGACGGTCGCCACCAGCGGGTTGATCGCCTTCGACGGCGGGTTGAGCGCGCCGCCGGGCAGACACGACTCGACGATTTCGCCCGCCGCGATCGCGAAGAAGAACACCATGAACACGTCGTTGACCGCGAAGTGGATGTGGTGGGCGACCGCCTCGTACGACGCGTGATCGAGATTGGCCCATGCGACGGCCGTCACGACGCCCGCCAGCAGCGGCAGCGAGTACTCCTGCAATACGGCGACGAATTTGTTCATGTCTACACTCCGAGCGAGGGATGGACGTCAGGCGGCGACGAGCGCACCGCGCCGCGGGGCGGCCGCGAACCGGTCCGGCCGCGCGCGATCCCACGCCGCGCGCCACGCACCGGGCGCCGCGCCGTCGCGCAGGCAACCGGGCTCGAGTTGTTCGTACAGCTCGGCGAAGCTGCGCACCTCGTGGTGCGCCACCCGCCGCATCACGTGTTCCGGGCCGATCTCGTCGGGTGACTCGAGCCCGGCGGCGCCGACGAGTTCGAGCAACGCTTCGATCGTGTCCGCGTGAAAGCGCGCAACGCGTTCCGCCTTCTTGTCGACGTCGATCGCTTTCGACAGCCGCGGATCGCTCGTCGCGATCCCGACCGGGCACGTGTTGTCGTTGCACCGGCGCGCCTGGATGCAGCCGAGCGCCATCATCATGCCGCGCGCCGAGTTGCACACATCGGCGCCGAGGGCGATCGCGCGGGCGATGTGGAACCCGGTAACGATCTTGCCGCTGGCGACGAGGCGGATGTCGTCGCGCAGCCCCGCGCCCACGAGCGCGTTGTGCACGAACGACAGCCCGTCGACCAGCGGCATGCCGACGGAGTTGGCAAACTCCATCGGCGCCGCCCCCGTACCGCCCTCGGCGCCGTCCACCGTGATGAAATCCGGCGTGATGCCGGTGGCGAGCATCGCCTTGCAGATGGCGAGAAACTGTACCCGGTCGCCGACGCACAGCTTGAAGCCGACCGGCTTGCCGCCCGACAGCTGGCGCAGCCGCTCGACGAACTCGAGCAGCCCCGCGGGCGTCGAAAACGCCGAGTGATACGGCGGCGACAGCACGTCCTGGCCGACCGGCACGCCGCGAATCGCCGCGATCTCCGGGCTGACCTTCGCGGCCGGCAAGATGCCGCCGTGGGCCGGCTTGGCCCCCTGCGACAGCTTGATCTCGATCATCCGCACCGACTCGATGTGCGATCGTTCGGCGAACACGTTCGCGTCGAACCGGCCGTCCGGCGTCCGGCAGCCGAAGTAGCCGGTGCCGATCTGCCACACCAGATCGCCGCCGTGCTCGAGGTGATACGGGCTCAACCCGCCCTCGCCCGTGTTGTGCCAGAACCCGCCGGTGCGCGCGCCGAGGTTGAGCGCGAGGATCGCCTGCTTGCTCAGCGACCCGTAGCTCATCGCCGACACGTTCAGGCGCGACGCGAGGTACGGCACGCGGCACCGCGGCCCGCCGATGCGCACGCGCGGCTCCGCCTCGCGCGGCGGACGCGGCGCGAGCGAGTGGACGAGCCACTCGTGCCCCACCGCGTACACGTCCCGCTTGGTCCCGAACGGGACGGTCTGCAACGCCCCCTTGGCGCGCTGATACACGATCGCGCGGTGCTCGCGGTCGAACGGCGCGCCGTCGGTGTCGGACTCGACGAAATACTGCTGGATCTCCGGGCGGATGGCCTCGAACAGGTACCGCCCGTGCCCGATGACCGGGTAGTTGCGCAGCAGCGACCGCTTGGTCTGCAGCACGTCGTGCAGGCCCACCGCGACGATCGGCCCGACGCCGGCGAGCGCCCACAGCGCCGCCGCCGGCCGGCCGACCGCGGCCAGCGCGCCGATACCGGCCAAGCTCGCGACGACGAACGAAAAGAACCCGCGCCGAACCATGATGACCTGTGACTCGGCCGCGGCCGATTTCCCTTTAGTCGCCCCGCGGGCGCGCGGAATCGGCGGGCGTCGTCCCGCGCGCGACGATCGCGATGCACGGCGCGGGGCCAGCCAGGGGAGCCGACGGACGAAGGGGGGCCCTTCCGTGCGGGGCGGTCCGACGCCGCCGGCGCCGCGAGGCCGGTAGCAGATCGGCGCGCTTGTCTGTAGGGTGGCGACATGGACATCGGCCCCGACGACGTGTTGGCGTGGTGGTTCGACGCGGGCGACGACCCGCAAAAACGCTGGTTCGTCCGCTCGGACGCGGTGGACGCGGAGATCCGCGACCGCTTCGGCGACGTGTGGGAGAAAGCGGCCGGCGGCGAGCTGGACTCGTGGGCCGACACGCCGCGCGGCCGGCTCGCGCTGATCGTGGTGCTCGACCAGTTGTCCCGCAACCTGCACCGCGACTCGCCCGTCGCGTACCGCCAGGACGCGCGCGCGCGCGCGCTGGCCGAGGACGCCATCGCGCGCGGATGGGACGCACAGCTGGCCCCGTTCGAGCGCGCGTTCTTGTACATGCCACTGATGCACGCCGAAGACCTCGCGGCGCAAGAGTTGTCGGTCGCGAAGTTCGAGGCGCTGGCCGCCGAGCAGCCGGCCGATCGGCGCGCACCGTTCGAGTCGTTCGCCGACTACGCGCGCAAGCACCGCGACGTGATCGCGCGCTTCGGCCGGTTCCCGCACCGCAACGCCGAACTCGGCCGCGACACGACCGACGCCGAGCGCGCATTCCTCGCCACCGGGCGCGGGTTCTGACCGGCCGCCGGCGAACCCGCGGCGGCCGGTGAACCTCCCGCGTGGTACAACCGCGCGATGGTGTCCGACTTCGGCCGCGGCGTCGCCGACGTCCAGCGCGGCGCGCGGTTCGTGCTCGCGCGACCGCGCCTGTGGGTGTGGCTGGCCGCACCGGCCGCCGTCGCGCTCGTCGTCCTCGCCGGCGTCGTGTGGCTAGCCGTGGCGTGGGCCAGCCCCGCGATCGACGCGGCCGCCGCCGTGTTGCCGGACGCCGTCGAGCGAGTCGCCGCCGGCGCGCTCACGGTCGTGCTGATCGCGCTGCTCGCGGTGGCCGGCTACTTCGCGTTCTTCGCGATCGCCGCGCTGTTGTCCGCGCCGTTCAACGAAATGTTGTCCGAGGCGATCGAAGTCGAGATCACCGGCGCGCCGCCGCCGCCGTCGTCGCTCGGGCGACTGGTGCGGGACGTCGCCGTCGGCATCGGCCACGCGCTGCGCCGCGTCATCAAGTACGCCGCGACCGTCGCGCTGCTGGTCGCCGTCGGCGCGGTCGTCCCGGTGGTCGGCGCGATCGCGTCGGCGATCGGCGGCGTGTGGGTCACGGCGCAGTTCGCCGCCTACGACGCCTACGATGCCGTGTGGGCGCGCAAGGGCTGGCGCTACGCCGACAAGCTCGCATACGTGCGCCGCCATCGCGGGCGCGCACTCGGACTCGGCGCCGCGATCGCCGCGCTCATGGCCGTGCCGGGCTTCAACCTGCTCGCGCTGTCGTTCGGCGCCGCCGGAGCCACGCTCGCCTTCGTGTCGACCGGCGACGACAACGCGGCCGCCGTCGCTGCGTCCTCCGCGCGCGCCACCGGCTAGGGGCTGTCCCTGAATACAGCACACCACATCCTATGTCCCTGAAAGCTGATGCTGCGTTGCTCCTCAGTTACTTGGGCCCACCAAGCGCCTTCGTCGCGCCTTGCCTCAGATTCCATGGACTTCGCCTGAGGCGCACTGCATTCAGGGACAGCCCCTAGTCGACTTGCCTGTACGACAGGCAACGTGGCTAGCCGCGTAGCCAGTTGACGCGTCGATCCGAACCGTAGTAGCAGGCCTCCCACACTCACCTACGGAGGTCCCCCCTGATGACGCTCACCACCCGGTTTTCCCTTCCCCTGTCCTTGTCCCTCCTCCTGTTCGCGTGCGCGCCGGCGTCCGAAGAGGACGTCGGCGCGGCGCGCGGCCTTGCTCCCTCGGGCAAGGCCGACGGCGCCGGCTCGTGCGACCTCGGCACGTGCGGCGGCCAGGCAGCCGGCGGTTGCTGGTGCGACGACCTGTGCGCCGGTTACGGCGACTGCTGCGCCAACGCCGGCGACGTGTGCGGCGTCGACGAGTGCGACGCGAACGCGAACACCGGCTGCGCCGACGGCGAAACGTGCGTCGCCGGAGAACCCAACCTGTGCCACGCGCCGGCGTCGTGCGGCCCGCAGGCCGCGACCGGCGTCGGTCTGTGCGAGCGGTTCTTCGGCTACGCGTGGAACGGCGTCGACTGCGTCGGCGTAAGCGGTTGCTCGTGCAACGGTGACGACTGCGACGCGCTGTACACGTCACCCGATGCGTGCCGGACCGCGCACGCGGCCTGCTATCCGGGCGAGGGCTGCCCCGACTGGACGTCGCCCGAGGTCAAGTACGTGTCGTTCGACCCGGCGACCTGCGCCACCGTCCGCTTCCAGTGTGCGGAGGGCAAGCGCCCGTTCTCGAACGAGTGCGGCTGCGGCTGCGAGCCGGAAGCGCCGGCGATGTGCGGCGGCATCGCCAACATCCAGTGCACCGGCGCCAACGACTACTGCGACGTGTCCGGCCACTGCGGCGCGACCGACCAGAGCGGCGTGTGCCGCGAGCGGCCGCAGTTCTGCCCGGAGGTCTACCAGCCGGTGTGCGGCTGCGACGGCACCACGTACGGCAACGCATGCAAGGCGGCGGCCGCCGGCGCGAGCGTCGCGTCCGAGGGGCCGTGCAAGCCGGCGCCCAACAGCTGCGCCGACCACTGCGGCGGCTCGTCCGAGGACGGGTCGTGCTGGTGCGACGCGGCCTGCTCGTACTACGGCGACTGCTGCGCCGACAAGGCGAGCACCTGCGGCTGACGCCGAGCCGATGGATCCGGCGGGGGCGCTTCGGCGCCCCCGTTTTTTTTTTGCGACGCCGGCGGACGGCGCGGCGCGATCGCGACGCGCGCGCCGGCGGTCCCGGGCCGGCGCGACGGCGCGCCGTCAGAACGGCCGCACCGCCGCGAGCACGACGATCGCCGCGACCAGCAGCTCGATCGCCGCGAGCAGCCATCCCGGCGGCGCGGCGACCTGTCCGCGGGAGAACCGGCCGACCTTGACCCGCACGAGCCCGTGCAGCGCCACGAGCCCGACGACCGCCGCGAGCTTGGCGTGCATCCAGCCGCCGGTCTTCAGCGGCGACGGCTCGAGACCGAACAACATCCACAGCCCGGCCGCGATCGCGACCGTCGCGCCGATGTCCATCGCCATCGCGAGCCGTTTTTCCAGCGCCTCGAACGCGCCGCGCGCGGCGTCGCCGGCGGCCGCGTGCGCGCGCAGGGCGAACGCGCAGCCGACCAGCGCGCCCACCCACGCGACGAACCCGTAGATGTGGACGGCGCGCACCCATTTGAACGTGTCGAGATCCATGGTCGCTGCCGTCATACCACCGGGCGGCCGGCGGGGCCATCGGTCGCGGCCGCCGCCCGACGCCGGCGGCGCCCCCCCGGCGACACCGCGGCGCTCACGCCGCCGACAGCGCCCGCGCCGTGCGCCGCGCCCACCGCGCGACGCGCGGGTCCACGGGGCGCCGGTAGTAGCGCCGGCACTCGTCCTCGCGCCCGCGCACGACCCGCTTGCCGCGCAGCTCGCCGCGCCACTCGGTGACCACGGTCGCCTGGCCTTCCGGCGCGCCCGGCCGCCGAGAATAGATCACGACCCAGTCGCCGACGTGGCCGGTCCGGTGCGCGCGCTCGGTGTTCGAAAACAGCACCGTGAACCGCCAATCGCCGCGCCGAGGATGCCAGATCGGCAGCCACGCGCGCGCCTCGGGGTTGCGTTTGCGGGGTGCGATGCGCGGCAGCCGCCCCGCGCGCGCCAGCCGGCGGTACTCGTCGTCCAGTTCCAACAAAACGCCCACCGGGGGGCGCGCCGCTGCCGCGCCTGCCGACGACACCGGCGGAACCAGGTCCGCAGCCGCTGCGCCGTCGGCGCGCCGAGCCCCGGTGGGCGATACGGGCACAGCCGTGCTCCGTTTCGCTCCCACCGGCGCGCGCGGCGACTCTGCGCCTGTCGCGTGCATCGGTGCCCGGTCCGTGGCCGTTGCGCGGTGCGGCCGCGCGCGGCCGGTGGGAGGTGCCGGCGAGGAGGTCGTGGCCTCCGCGGGCGTCCAGCGCGCGCCTCCGAACTGGTCTGCTTGCGGAGTTCGGCCCGCGTCCGTTGCGCGGTGCGAGCGCTCTCGGCCGGAGGGTTCCACGCCTGGCCTCGCTTTCCACCGGTGAACGTAATCACTCCCGCCGCGCGCGCAAGACGCGGGCTTCTCTCACCGGCAGCGTTGTGCCATCGTCGCGGCGATGCAGAACCCACGCTCGACCGGCACCCACGGCGGCGCGCTCATCGCCGACGTGCTCGCGGCGCGCGGCGTCGCGCACCTGTTCACCCTGTGCGGCGGCCACATCTCGCCGATCCTCGTCGGCGCCAAGGCGCGCGGCATTCGCGTCGTCGACGTGCGCGACGAGGTGTCCGCCGTGTTCGCCGCGGACGCGGTCGCACGCATGACCGGCATCCCGGGCGTCGCCGCCGTCACCGCGGGTCCCGGCGTCACCAACACCGTCACCGCGGTCAAGAACGCCCAGATGGCGCAGTCGCCGGTGGTCGTGTTCGGCGGCGCCACCGGCACCCTGCTCAAGGGGCGCGGCTCGCTGCAGGACATCGATCAGCTGTCGATCATGAAGCCGATCACGAAGTGGGCGACGACCGTGCGCACGCTGCCGAGCCTGGCGCCCACCGTCGAAAAAGCGCTGGACGTCGCCGCGTCCGGCGTCCCCGGCCCGGTGTTCGTCGAGGTGCCGGTCGACCTGCTGTACCCGGAGGACATGGTGCGCGAGATGTACCTGTCCGAAAGCGGCGTCCGCAACGCGGACCACCTCGGCGCCAAGGCGCTCGAGCTGTTCATCAAGGGGCACCTGTACCGCCAGTTTCACCAGCCGCACCTGCCGATCGACGTGTCGCTGCGCGACGTGAAGCTGCCGCAGGTGCGCAGCCCGCGCGACAAGATCGGCGACGCGGCGGCCGCGCTGCGCCGCGCGCAGCGGCCGGCGCTCGTCGTCGGCAGCCAGGCGCTCGTCAACTGCCGCGACGCGCAGGCGATCGCCGCCGCGGTCGAATCGATCGGCGCGCCGGTGTGGCTCGGCGGGCTCGCGCGCGGACTGCTCGGCCGCCACAGCGACATTCAGTTCCGCCACAAGCGCAGCCAGGCGCTGCGCGAGGCGGACGTCGTGGTCGTCGCGGGCTTCCCGTTCGACTTCCGCCTCAAGTACGGCCGCGCGATCGGCTCGAAGGCCACGCTGATCGCCGCCAACCTCAGCGCGCACGAGATGCGCAAAAACCGCCGCGCCGACATCGCCGTGCAGATGAACGCGGGCCAGTTCCTCATCGACCTGGCGGCGGAACTCGGCGGCGCCGCCGGTCCGTGGGACGAGTGGTTGTCGACGCTGCGCGATCGGGAGCGCGCCCGGGATGCCGAGATCGCCGAGGGCGCGAAACGCCCGGGCGACGGCGGGCTCGTCAACCCGCTCGATTTCTTCCTGCAGCTCGAAGACAAGCTCGCGGACGACGCCGTGCTCGTGGTCGACGGCGGCGACTTCGTCGCGACGGCCGCCTACATCCTGCGGCCGCGCGGGCCGCTGCGCTGGCTGGACCCCGGCGTGTTCGGCACCCTCGGCGTCGGCGGCGGGTTCGCGATCGGCGCGTCGCTGGTCTACCCGCAGTCCGAGGTGTGGCTGATCTACGGCGACGGGTCGTGTGCCTACAGCCTCGCCGAGTTCGACACCTACGCGCGCCACGGGCTTGCGCCCATCGCGGTAATCGGCACCGACGGCTCGTGGGCCCAGATCGCGCGGGAACAGGTGCCGATGCTCGGCGACGACGTCGGCACGGTGCTGGCGCGCACCGCGTACCACGAGGTCGCGCGCGGCTACGGCGGCGAGGGGCTGTTGCTCACCGACCCGGCGCGCATCGGCGACACGCTCGACGAGGCCAAGGCGATCGCGCGCTCGGGCCGGCCCGTGTGCGTCAACGTGCACATCGCGCGCAGCGACTTCCGCGAAGGCTCGATTTCGATGTGATCGAAGACCGCGCCGGCGGTCGCGCCGGCGCGCCCCGATGCGCTACCGTCTCGCCGATGCCCGCCGCCGAGATCGAACACACGGCCCGAACGCTCGGCATCTCCACCGAGGCGGCCGAGTTGGCGCTGTCGTCCGACTTCATCGACCTGCACATCGACACGTTCATCCCCTACCGGCTCGTCCGCTACGACGTGCTCGATCGGCACGACAGCGGCTGGTTCGGCGGGCGGTTCTTCGGTCACGCGGATCTGCCGCGCATGACCGCTGGCGGACTCACCGGCGGCATGTGGTCGATCACGACCAACCCGTTTCGTCCCGCCCGCAACCGATGGCACGTGTTCCAGCGCAACCTCGCGCGCCTGCGCACCATCGTCGCCCGGTCGCGCGGCCGGATGCAGTTCGTGCGGACCGCCGCCGAATACCGGCGCGCGCGTGCCGCCGGCGCGCACGCGGTGATGCTGTCCATCCAGGGCGGCAACGCGCTCGAGGCCGCCCCCGGCGAGGTCGCCGCCGTGCCGGACCGGCTGCTCACGCGGGTCACGCTGGTCCACCTGACCAACTCGGTCTACGGCGCGAGTTCGACGCCGCTGGCCGCGCGCGTGCGCCGCGACCACGGACTCACCGCGCGCGGCAAACGCCTCGTCGAACAGCTCGACGCCTCGCGCGTGTTCGTCGACCTGGCGCACATCCACCCCCAGAGCTTTTGGGACGCGGTCGCCGCGCACGACCCGAGCTTGCCGCTCATCGACACGCACACCGGCGTCAAGGCGGTGTGCGACTGCTGGCGCAACCTCGACGACGACCAGATCAAGGCGATTGCCGACACCGGCGGCGTCATCGGCATCATGTTTCACCGCGCATTCCTCGAGCCGGGCGGCGGGCCGTGCACCGGCGCGCGGGTCGTGGACCACATGCAGCACATCATCGATTTGGTCGGCGACGATTTCGTTGCCGTCGGAACCGACTACGACGGCGCCGTCGTACCGCCGACCGACCTCGTGAGCGCCGACGCGCTGCCGCGCCTGGTGCAACACATGCTCGACCGCGGCTGGTCGGACGAGCGCATCCGAAAAGTGCTCGGCACGAACTATTTGCGGGCGCTGGCCGCACTGCGGCCCGAGTGAGCGCGGCGCGCGCGGACGAGCGACAGGGCGCTCACCACGGTCCACGTCCCCTCGAGCGCGATGAAGCCGACGCGGCGGTCCCACGCGGCGACCGCGGTGAGCGCCGCCGCGCCCGCGAAGTTGCACCACAGGTAGCCGGCGTCCGCCGGCGTGCAGCGGCCGCGCTGCAGCCGCACGAACGCCGCGAGGATCAGCGCCGCGCCGGCGGCCGACAAGCCCTGCATCGCGAGGTCCATCGGGCGATGTTCGCACGTGCCGCCGACCGCGGCGAGCGGGGTCCGGGCCGACCGCGGCGAGCGGGGTCCGGGCCGGCCGCGGCGAGCGGGGTCCGGGCCGGCCGCCGGCCGCGGCGAGCGGGGCGCGGGCCGGAGGGGCCAGCCCCCGAAGCGGGACCGCAGGCGCCAGGCGCGGTCGCGGCGGCCGCGGACGCGCCGGTCGGCGACCCGCCGTCGCGGTGGACGCTCGCGGCCGCCGGCGGCCGTGGCGACCGGCGGCCCGCGCGCTCGCGGCCCGTCGCGCCACGGGTTTTCGCGCCTGCGCCCCGGCGTGCGCACCATCGCGCGCGCGCACCGAGTCGCTCGCGCGCGTCCGGAGTTTTTCGGAATGTCGCTTGCATGTTCGGTCCGCCATGTCCGCAGGGAGCGCACGGTTGGCGATCGTCACGGTGGACGACGGATGGACGGCAGACGAGGCGGGCTGCGCGGCCGCGGGGACGCCGGCGCACCCGGGCGACCGCGCCGGAGCCTCCGCGCGTCCTGTCCAGGTCGACGACGGGTGGGATCTCGACGGCGGTCCGGACGGCGGTTTCGGCGGGGAGGGCGGCGGCGCCGCCGCGGCGATCGCCGTCGCCGTCGAACTCGTCGCGGAAGCGCCGGACGACCTGGACTACGCGGCGTACGAACTCGTTCCCGACGACGTGGACGACGGGTTCGACCTCGGGCTCACCGGCGCCGAGGCGGCGTTCTTCGCGCGCGGCGACGCGCCGCAGGTCCAGCCGATCGATACGTTCGACGACCTCGCCGAACCGCTCGCGCCGCTGTGGCGGCGCCTGCTGCGGCGACCGCGCTGACCGGCGCACCGGAGGCCGCGCCGCGCGCGATCAATCCCGACTCGGCTCGGAGAACACCGCGCGGTCGTCGAGGCGCACGGCGGTGAGCGCGCCGCCCCACACGCACCCCGTGTCCACCGCGATCAGGTTCGGCTCGATCAACAGGCCGAGCGCCGCCCAGTGGCCGAACACGATCGTGTGGTCCACCGCGCGCCGGCCGGGCACGCGAAACCAGGGGATCTGCCCGGGCGGCGCGTCCGCCGGCTCGCCGGCGAAGTCGTAGACCGGCTCGCCGTCGACGCCGCACAGGCGCATGCGGGTGAGCGCCGACGCGTCGTCGTACGCGAGCGTGCCGCGCCGGTAGATCGCCGCGATCGCCTCCGGCCAGTCGTCGCCTCGCAGCGACCGCTCGAGCGCGCGCGCCCGGCGCTCCGCTTCGTCGACGGTCCACGCCGGCTTGATCCCGGCGTGGACGAGCACCCGGTCGCCCTCGCGCACGATCAATGGTTGGTGTCGCACCCAATCGAGCAGCGCGTCGCGGTCCGGCGCGGCGAGCACGTCGGTGAACGTGTCCGACGGCTTCGGCGTGCGCACGCCGGCGGCACACGCGAGCAGGTGCAGGTCGTGGTTGCCGAGCACCGCGGTGGCGCAGGCGGCGTGATCGCGCACCCAACGCAGCACGTCGACCGACCGCGGCCCACGGTTGACGAGGTCGCCGGCGAGCCACAGGCGATCGCGCGCCGGGTCGAACGCGATGCGCGACAGCAGCGCCTCGAACGTGGCGAAGCAGCCCTGCAGATCGCCGACCGCGTAGGTCGCGCCGCCCCGACCGGTCACAACACGAAATCCACGCCCAGCACCACCGCCAGCGCGAGGTGCGGCTCGCCGGACATCCCGCGCCCCATGCGGGCGATGCCGGCGTGCAGGTCGGCCTGCGCGCCGACCGCGACCCGCGGCGCGACCTGCGCGCGGACGCCGCCGCCGACGACGACCGGCACGGCGATCCCCGTGAGGTCGTCGGCGCCGAATCGGACGAGTTCCACCCCGACGGTGCCGCGCAAAAACGGCTCGAACCCCTGCTTGCCCGGCAGCGTCCACCGCAGGCCGGTGTGGCCGCCGACACCGAATCCGTCGAGTTGGCCGTGGTCGCACCGCACGGCGTCGCCGCGGTCGCGGAAACACGCGGCACCGCCGCCGCCGACTGCCATGTCGAAGACCGACTCCGACCAGACGTCGTCCGCCAGCCGGTACAGGTACACGACGGCCACGCCCAGCCCGCCGGGCGTCGTGCCCCCGCCCATCCGCAGGCCGATCCGCGCGCCGAGTTCGTGCTCGTCGTCGACGCCCGCGCGCGCCCCCACCGCGCCGGCCGAGTCGGCGCGTGCGGCCGGCGCGGCCAGCGCGGCGCACGCCACCGCCGCCGCCGCGATCAGGCGCCTCGACACACCTTCACCTTGCCGGCCGTCTCCGGGCGAGCGTCCCGCTCGGCGCACCGCCAGGTCGGACCGAGGAACTCGCAGTCGGCGTCGACCGCGCAGGTAAACAGGCAGATGCCGCCGTCGTCGTCGACGCACGCGGCGCCATCGGGACAGTCGCGCGCACTCAGGCAGCTCACCGTGCAAAACCCGCCGGGATAGTCCTCGGCGTCCACGACGCACCGCTCGTCGCACTCGTCCATCCGGTCGCAGCGGGCGCCGATCGTGCGCGACACGTCGGAGTCGGCGCCGCAGCCGGCGGCGAGGGCCGCCGCGAGGCCAGCGGCGGCCGCGATCGGCGCGGCGCGAGCGAGGCTCCGGGCAGTCGTGCGCAGCATGCCCTCCTTGTATGCGATCCGCCGGGCGCGCGCAAAAAACGCGGCGGCGCGGCGGCTTGCGCGGCGGCTTGGGCGGCGCGGCGCGGCTTGGGCGGCGCGGCGGCTTGCGCGGCGCGGCGCGGCTTGCGCGGCGCGGCGGCTCGCGCGGCCGGCCCCGGCGCGCCGCGGCGAGCGCGCGGTCGTCCGTTGCGGTATGGTCCCGCCGCCATGAATCCTCGCAACGCTCTGTACCTGTCCCTCGTAGCCGTCGCCGCCTGCGCCGGCCGCAACGCGCCGGTCAAGGCGCCGGTGCCGGCGTCGTACGACCCCGCCAAAAACGATCCGAAGGCGCTCGCACTCATCCAGAAAATGACCGACGCGCTCGGCGGCGCCGCGGCCTGGGACGCGGTGCGCCAGCTGTCGTGGACCACGGAGGTCGAACTCAACGGCCAGCTCCGCGCCCACTACCACCACGACTGGGATCGATGGAGCGCGCGCCACCGGCTCGAGCACTTCAACCTGGCCTCGTACCAGCAGGCGCGCGCCACCGGCGACGACAAGCTCATCCAGCAGAGCGTCGCCATGTATCCGCTGTACGAGCGCAATCGAGGCGCGGCCTACTACGGCAAGCGCCACCAGATGCAAGACGGCATCTACTCGCAGCCGCTGCCGTCGGACGCGGCCGCCGACGCCATCGACAAGGCATACGCGCGCTGGCGGCAGGACGCATTCATGCTCGCGTTTCCGTTCCGCCTCACCGAGGGCGGCACCTACGTCAAGCACGACGGCGACCGCAACGACGAGTACTGCCCCAACGGCTGCGAGGTCGTCGCCGTCACCTTCGAGCCGCCGCTGCCGCAGGACAAGTTCTGGATCAACGTCGACAAGAAGACGCTGCGCCCGGTGCTCGTCGAGTGGCAGCAAGCGGACAAGCCCGGGCGCCTCGCCTACAAGGTGACCGGGTGGCAAAAGGTGGGCGGCCTCGAGTTTCCCACCGCGCTCGACAACGTCGGCGCCCGGAACATGGGCGATAGCGAGGTCTGGAAGTTCACCGACATCCAGATCGGCGACCCGGACGACATGCTCTATATCCCGCAAGTCCGGTAGACAACTCGGAAATACGCGCTTGCCGCGGTGCGTCGAAACTCGTAGAATGGCGCCGTGGCGGGACCCGTCCGACGCGTAGCCCCCGGCCGCTACGGCCTGTACGACCCCTCGACCGAGCGCGACGCCTGCGGGATCGGCTTCGTCGCCCACATCAAGGGCGAAAAGTCCCGATCGATCGTCGATCAGGCGCTCGAGCTGTTGCGGCGCCTGAGCCACCGGGCGGCGTGCGGCTGGGATCCGAACACGGGCGACGGCGCGGGGATCCTGCTGCAGCTGCCGCACCGGTTCTTCAAGGCCAAAGGGCTCGAACTCGGTTTCGACATGCCGCGCCGGCGCCGGTACGGCGTCGGGATGCTGTTTTTGCCGGCCGACGCCGGCGCCCGCGCGCGCTGCGAACAGATCGTCGAGGAGGTCGTCGCCGAGGAAGGCCAGCGCGTCATCGGCTGGCGCGACGTGCCGGTGGACCCGGCCCACGTCGGCGCGATCGCGCGCGACGTGATGCCCGTCGTGCGGCAGGTGTACATCGCGCGCCGGCGGCTGCCGCCCAGCGCATTCGAGCGCAAGCTGTTCATCATCCGCAAGCTGGTCGAAAACCGCGTGCGCGAGCGCGGCGTCGACCCGGACGGGCGGTTCCACGTCGCGTCGATGTCGGCCGAGACGATCGTCTACAAGGGCATGCTGCTGCCGTCTCAGTTGCCGCGGTTCTACCCGGACCTGCAGCACGCGGACATGGTGAGCGCCATCGCCGTGGTCCACTCGCGGTTTTCGACCAACACGTTCCCGACGTGGGATCTCGCGCAGCCGTTCCGCTACATCTGCCACAACGGCGAGATCAACACGCTGCGGGGCAACCGCAACTGGATGATGGCGCGCCGCAGCCAGCTGCAGTCCGCCAAGTTCGGCGGGCGGCTCGACCGGCTTCAGCCGATCATCGTCCCCGGCAAGAGCGACTCCGCGCAGTTCGACAACATGCTCGAGCTGTTGTACCTCGGCGGGCGCAGTCTGCCCCACGCCATGATGATGATGATCCCCGAGGCGTGGGAGAACGACCCGCTGCTCGACGAGGAGCGCAAGCACTTCTACCAGTACGCCGAATCGCTGGTCGAGCCGTGGGACGGCCCGGCGGCGATCGCGTTCACCGACGGCGAGATCGTCGGCGCGACCCTCGACCGCAACGGGCTGCGCCCTGCCCGCTACCTGATCACCGAGGACGATCGGGTCGTACTCGCGTCGGAGACCGGCGTCATCGATGTGCCGCCGGAGCAGATCCGCTACAAGGGGCGGCTGCAGCCGGGCAAGATGCTCGTGATCGACACGGCCGAGGGCCGCATCATCGACGACGACGAGGTCAAGCGCGAGATCACACAGCGGTGGCCGTACGGCAAGTGGCTCGCGAAGAACGTCTACGACATCGACCGCGACCCGTCGCAATACACCGGCTACAACCTGCCGCCGTTTCCCGACGTACCCGCCGCGCCGCGCATGTCGGGCGACGAGCTGCTCCGACAGCAGCGCGCCTTCGGGTTCACCGACGAGGACGAGCGGCTGATCGTGCTGCCGATGGCGCGCGACGGCAAGGAGCCGACCGGATCGATGGGCAACGACACGCCGCTGGCGGTGCTGTCGGACCGCGCGCCGACGCTGCCCAACTACTTTCACCAACTGTTCGCCCAGGTCACGAACCCGCCGATCGATCCGATCCGCGAGCGGCTGGTGATGACGCTCGCCACGGCGATCGGACCTGACGGCAACACGTTCGACGAGACGCCGGAGCAGTGCCACCGGATCGTCATGGACGGGCCGATCCTCACCAACGAGAAGCTGGCCAAGATCGCGTCGATCCGCGAGGGCGTGTTCGAGCCGATCAAATTGTCGATGCTCTACCCGGTCGCCGACGGCCCCGATGGCCTGGCGCGAGCGGTCGACCGACTGTGCGACGAGGCCCGCGAGGCGATCGACGACGGCTACAACGTGCTGATCCTCAGCGACCGCGGCGTCGACGCCAAGCACGCGCCAATCCCGGCGCTGCTCGCGGTGAGCGCGGTGCATCACCACCTCGTCCGCGAGGGCACGCGGATGCAGACCGGCCTGATCCTCGAAACCGGCGAGGCCCGCGAGGTGCACGACTTCGCGGTGCTGCTCGGCTTCGGCGTCGCCGCGATCAACCCGTACGTGGCGCTCGATACCGTCAAGGAGTTGGTCGCGACCGGGCGCTTGCCGTTCGACGTGGCGGAAGCCAAGCGCCGCTACATCAAGGCGGTGTGCGACGGGCTGTTGAAGGTGATGTCCAAGATGGGCATCTCGACGCTCCAGTCGTACCGCGGCGCGCAGATCTTCGAGTGCGTCGGCCTCAACCGCGACCTGATCGACCGCCACTTCCCGGGCACGCCGTCGCGCATCGAGGGCATCGGCCTGCGCGAACTCGGCCGCGAGGTACTCGAGCGCCACGACCGCGCGTTCGGCGCCCAGGCGATCGCGATCGGCGACACCCTGCCGGTCGGCGGCCAGTACCAGTGGCGGCGGCGGGGCGAGGTGCACAAGTGGAACCCGGCGACGATCGCCAAGCTGCAAGCGGCCGCCCGCGCCAACGACCCCGCGCTGTTCGCCGAGTACGCGGCGCTCGTCGACGACGAGGACCGAGCGCTGTGCACCATTCGCGGCATGCTCGACTTCGCGACCGACGGGGTCGACCCGATCCCGATCGACGAGGTCGAGCCGGCCGCCGACATCGTCAAACGGTTCTGCACCGGCGCGATGTCGTTCGGCTCGATCAGCCCGGAGGCGCACGAGACGCTCGCGATCGCGATGAACCGCATCGGCGGCCGGTCCAACAGCGGCGAGGGCGGCGAGGAGTCGCACCGCTACGAGCGCGACGACAACGGCGACTGGCGGTCGAGCCGGATCAAGCAGGTCGCATCCGCGCGGTTCGGCGTCACGGCGCACTACCTCGTCAACGCGGACGATCTACAGATCAAGATCGCGCAGGGCGCCAAGCCGGGCGAGGGCGGCCAGCTGCCGGGCCACAAGGTCGACGAGCGCATCGCCAAGGTGCGCCACTCGACGCCGGGCGTGACGCTGATCTCGCCGCCGCCGCACCACGATATCTACTCCATCGAAGATCTGGCGCAGCTCATCTTCGACCTCCAGGCGATCAACCCGAGCGCGCGGGTGAGCGTCAAGCTGGTGAGCGAGGTCGGCGTCGGCACGATCGCGGCCGGCGTCGCCAAGGCGCACGCGGGCGCGATCGTCATCGCCGGCGCGTCCGGCGGCACCGGCGCGTCGCCGATCTCGAGCATCAAGCACGCCGGCCTGCCGTGGGAACTCGGCCTCGCCGAGACCCAGCAGGTGCTGGTGCAAAACAACCTGCGCGGCCGCGTGCGCCTGCAGGCCGACGGCGGCATGCGCACCGGCCGGGATCTCGCGATCGCCGCACTGCTGGGCGCCGAGGAGTGGGGCGTCGCCACCGCGGCGCTCATCGTCGAGGGCTGCATCATGCTGCGCAAGTGTCACCTCAACACCTGCTCGGTCGGCGTCGCGACCCAGGACGAGCGGCTGCGCGCGCGGTTCCGCGGCCGCGTCGACGACGTGGTGCACTTCTTCTTCCTGATGGCCGAGCACCTGCGGTCGATCATGGCGCGCCTCGGCTTCCGCACCGTCGACGACATGGTCGGCCGGGTCGACCGCCTGCGCGCGCGCGACGACCTCGACCACTGGAAGGCGCGCACCGTCGACCTGTCGGCCGTCCTCGCCCAGCCGGACGCACCGGCCGAATGGCCGCGCCGGTTCGTCGAGGCCGTGCCGTGGGATCTGTCCGGCCACCGCGACCGCGCGATTGTGGCGCGCGCGCAGGACGCGATCGACGGGCGCGGCCGCATCGTGGTGGACCTGCCGGTGGCGAACACCGATCGCGCCGTCGGCACGCTGCTGTCGGGCGACATCGCGCGCCGCCACGGCGAAAAGGGCCTCGTGGACGACTCGATCCGCGTGCGCCTGTCGGGCTCGGCCGGCCAGAGCTTCGGCGCGTTCCTCGCCAACGGCGTCACCCTCGAGCTGGCCGGCGACGCCAACGACTACGTCGGCAAAGGCCTGTCGGGCGGCCGCATCATCGTCAAACCCCCGCCGGGCAGCCGGTTCGACCCGGCCGACAACATCATCATCGGCAACGTCGCGCTGTACGGCGCGACGTCCGGCGAGCTGTTCGTGAACGGTTTGGCCGGCGAGCGGTTCGCGGTGCGCAACAGCGGCGCGCGCGCCGTCGTCGAAGGCGTCGGCGACCACGGCTGCGAATACATGACCGGCGGCGTGGTCGTCGTGCTCGGCCCGACCGGCCGTAACTTCGCCGCCGGCATGAGCGGCGGCATGGCGTTCGTGTTCGACCGGGACCGGTCGTTCCGCGACAAGTGCAACCTCGGCATGGTCGAACTCGAGTCGCTCGTCGACGAAAGCGACCTGTGGCTGGTCTACCACCTGATCGAAGACCACGTGCGCCACACCGGCAGCCCGCTCGGGCAGCGCGTGATCGACAACTGGGAACACCTGGTGTCGCAGTTCGTCAAGGTCATGCCGACCGAATACAAGCGGGTGCTGCAGGCGCGCCGGGCCGCGCTGCGGCCGAAGCGGCCCGCGCCGCAACTCGCCATCGTCGACGGAGGGCGCTCCTGATGGGCAAGCCGACCGGTTTCCTCGAGTGGGCGCGGCGCATGCCCGACCGCCGCGATCCGAAGGTCCGTCTCGGCGACTGGAACGAGGTCTACGAGCCGCAACCGGCCGAGCGCGCCGTCGAGCAGGCCGCCCGGTGCATGGACTGCGGCGTCCCGTTCTGCCATCAGGGCTGTCCGCTCGGCAATCTGATCCCCGACTTCAACGATCTGGTGTACGAGCAACGGTGGCGCGACGCGCACCGGCGGCTCGCGTCCACCAACAACTTCCCCGAGTTCACCGGCCGTGTATGCCCGGCGCCGTGCGAACCAGCGTGCACGCTGTCGATCAACGACGACCCGGTCACCATCGAGCAGACCGAAAAGGAGATCATCGAGCGCGCGTTCCGCGAGGGCTGGGTGCAGCCCGCCGCACCGCGCCAGCGCACCGGCAAGCGCGTCGCGGTGGTCGGCAGCGGACCGGCCGGCCTCGCGGCCGCCGCTCAGCTCAACTCCGTCGGCCACCGCGTCCGGGTGTTCGAGGCGGCGGACCGCATCGGCGGATTGCTGCGCTACGGCATCCCGGACTTCAAGCTCGAAAAGTGGGTGGTCGACCGGCGGATCGACATCCTGCGCGCCGAGGGCGTCGACTTCGTCACCAACGCGGCGGTCGGCACCGACCCGACCTGGTCGGAACTGCACCAGACCTACGACGCGGTCGTCGTCGCGATCGGCGCGCGCCGCCCGCGCGATTTGCGCGTGCCGGGTCGCGACCTGCGCGGCGTGGTATTCGCGATGGACTACCTCACGCGCCAGAACAAGCTCAACGCCGGCGACCCGGACCCCGACCCGGCGCTCGACGCGCGCGGCAAGCGAGTCGTGATCCTCGGCGGCGGCGACACCGGCTCCGACTGCCTCGGCACCGCCCTGCGCCAGGGCGCGGCGCAGGTCCACCAGATCGAGCTGATGCCGCGGCCGCCCGACGAGCGGCCGCCGGCGAACCCATGGCCGCAGTGGCCGATGGTGTACCGGGTGTCGTCGAGCCAGGAGGAGGGCGGCGCTCGCGACTTCGCGGTGCTGACCAAGCGCCTCAGCGGCGACGGCGGCGCGCTGTCGCGCCTGCACGCCGTGCGCGTGGACGTCAAACCGAGAGCCGGCGGCGGCCTGCTGTTCGACGAACTGCCGGGCACCGAGTTCGACATCGAGGTCGACCTGCTCATTCTGGCGATGGGGTTCGTCGGGCCCGACACGCAGCAGCTCCAGGACCAGCTCGGGATCGAACTCGACGCCCGCGGCAACGTACGCACCGACGACCGGTTCGCCACCAACGTCGATGGCGTGTTCTGCGCCGGCGACGCCCACCGCGGCCAGAGCCTCGTCGTATGGGCGATCTGCGAGGGGCGCGAGGCCGCGCGGCACGTCGACATGTACCTGCGCGGGTCGACGGCGGCCTGGCTGCCGACGCGCGGCGCCGATCTGCCGTTCGGCGGCCGCTGACCGCGCCCGGCGCTGCGCTATCCTGACGCGGTGGCGCGCGCGCACATCGCATGGCTGGCCGCGGCCGCGTGCGCGGCCGGCTGCGGTTCGCCTCCGACCGATGGCCGGGAACCGCTGGCGTGGTCGGTCGCGCTGTCCGAACTGCCGGCAGCGCTGCGCGGCGTGTGCGCCGGCGGCGGCGCGATCGTCGCGGTCGGCGGCCGCGACGGCGCGCTCGCGCTCGAATGGACCGACGGGCGATGGCGGGCCGCGCCGCTGCCGCGGGACGCCGGGCGGCTGTGGTGGTGCTGGCTCGACCGCGACGGCCGCGGCTTTGCCGTCGGCGAACGCGGCACCGTGCTCGCGCGCACCGGGCCGCTGGCGTGGCAGCGCGACCCGACCGGTGACGCGATCCCGACCGACGCGACGCTGTACGGCGTGTGGGGGACCTCGGTCGACGACGTGCACGTGGTCGGCGGCAGCTTCAACCCCGGCCAGACGCGCACGGTGGCCGCACGCCGCACGCCGGACGGCTGGACCGCGGCGCCGGTCGGGTCCGTCCCCGACGCGGTGCTGTTCAAAGCGTGGGGCGCGGCCGCCGACGACGTGTGGATCGTCGGCGCCGACGGAGCGCTGGCGCACTTCGACGGCACGGGGTGGCGCCCGTTCGCGTCCCCGACCGCACAGCGGCTGATCGCCGTGTGGGGCACGGCGGGCGACGACGTGTACGCCGTCGGCGGCGACGCGGCCGGCGTGGTCCTGCACTACGACGGCGCGGCGTGGGCGCCGTGGGCGTCGACGCCCGAACGGCTGTCGGGGGTATGGACGGCGGCCGACGCGCCCCTGTACGTCGTCGGCGACCGCGGCTACACCGCGCGGATCGATCGGGCCACCGGCCAGCGCGACGAGGCGATCGCGCTGCGCGACGTCGACCTGCACGCGGCCGTCGGCCTCGCCGGCGGCGGCGTCGCCGCGTGCGGCGCGGACCTGCTCGCCGGCGGCAACCCGAGCTGGCGCGGCGCGCTGGTGACGACCGGCGCCGACCTGGCTGGCCCCATCGACCTGCCCGACGCCGGCGCGCCCGACGCGGCGACCGCCGATGCCGGTCGGCCACCCGACGCGGGGCCGGCGGTCGACGCCGGCGCGAGCGCGGACGCCGCCGCGCTGCCCGGCGAGGGCGAACCGTGCGGCCCGCCGCCCGACCTGTGCCGCGCCGACCTCACCTGTTGGGGCCTGCTCACCAGTGAGGTGTTCTTGTGCACGCAGGAGTGCGCCCTCGCATCCGAATGCTTCGCCTACGGCCCGGGCGCGTGCTGCGCCGTGCCCGGGTTCCAGACGGCGCAGCGCGTGTGCATCCCCGCCGGCTACGCCGAATGCCGGTGACGCGCCGGCCTCACCGCCCGACGTACGGCTCGAGCACCGCGCCGCGCGACATCGCGGCCAGCAGCGCCTCGGCAGCCCGCGGCGACCGCCGCGCCTCTCGTTCGAGCGGGCCGAGCACTTGCTGAAACGTGCCGCCGCCGCGCATCGGCCCGAGTCGTTGCCACGTCAACTCCGCGGCGACATACGCCGCACACTCGCCGATCGCGATGGCAAACTGCGGCGTCGCGATACGCGCGAGCCGCGCCAGCTCCGCGATCGTCCTGCCGCTGAGCCCACCGCCGGTGCGAACCCACGCCTCGACGGTGTCGCAGTCGTCGGCGTCGACGATGATCGACGACCGCGGCACGCCCGGCAGCCGCGCCGCTCGCGGCGCGATCGCGCCCCTCTCGGGCGGCGTGATCAGGTCCACGCGGCCGGCGGCAGAGCGAATGCTCACGTGCCGCACGAACCGCGCATCGCACGCCGCGTCCCGCGCGATCGCGCGCGCGCCCGCGAGCGGCATTTCGGTCCACTGTCCATCCGCCGCCGATACGTACAGGCTGTGGGCGTCGATCTCGACGCGCGCCCGCCGCGGCCGGCTAGGGATCTCGACGGTGGTCGCGACCCGCGGGACCATCTTTCCTCATGCTAGCACGCGCGCGCCGGCGCGCCTCAGTTGCAGGTACCGTACAGCTCCTGAATCTGCACGACGCCGGGGCCCACGCCCTTGGCCGTGCCGAACGTGCACCCCGCGCGCTGGCCGCCGTACTCCTGAAGCGGCTGCGTCCCGATCAGCAGGCCGCTGCCGTTTGCGCCCGTAGCTCCCGCCGCCGGCGACAGCACCGAGCGCGACAACGGCCCGCCGTCGGCAAAGTAATAGTCGTCGCCCGGCTGCGGCGTGCCGCCCTCGGTGATCGTCACGCCGGCCGCGGGTCGCCCCGACAAAAACGGAAACAGCGGCGGCTGCGAGGCATCGAGGAAGATGAGCGCAAGCGCGCCCATGTCGGAGAACGTCGCGCCGCCGAGCCCCGCCGCGGCGCTCCACGCGCGGTCGGTGTCGGCGCGCAGCGTGTAGGCGTTGACGCGAACCGCGCTGCCGGTGCTCGCCGGCACGATGGTGAGCACGGGCTCGTAAACATCGCCGGCGCCCGCGTCGTCGGTCGTGAGCACGAGCAATCCCGGGATCAACCCGGTGACGCCTTGCGCGACGAACCAGCCGCACGCATCGGGCGTGGCCTCCGCCAGCGACGGGCCGCCCGGGAAGTCCACCGCATTGAAGAACCGCACCGTCACCGTGCCTCCTCCGGGCACGATCGACGTATCCTCGACGTCCAAAACGCGCCCGCACACGGTGATGCCGACGCCGCCCGGCGCGGGGCACGGCCCGTCCACCATCGCCGCGCAGCCGCCGGCGTCCGCGCCGCCGCCGTCCGGCGTCGCCGCGGCGTCGACCGCGGCGCGCGCATCGGCGCGCCCGTCCCCCGCATCGCCGAGCGCGGTGAGCACGTCCCCGGCCGTCGCATCGCACGCGACGGACCACACGGCCAGCGCGCAGGCGACCCCCCGCGCTACCACGACCATCCCACCCCCAGATAGGCCGCCACCCATCCGCCCTCCACGTTCACTCCGTCCGAACCGTCGACGCGACCGCGCACCGGATACACATGATAGCCGGTCTCGGCCGACAGCTCGATCGCGATCCGGCCGGCGCCGAGGATGCCGACCGTCGCGCGGGCGATCGGCGCCGCGAGCTTGCCCGACACGGTGCCGCCGGCGACGCCTGGCCCCGCCGGGCGCCCGGACAGGGTGACCGAGCCGACCCGGCCGCCGACGCCGGCGCGCGCGCGGAACGATCGCCATGATCGATGTACATACACCCACGCGCCCCCCCACAGCGCGGTCACGTCGACGGCGCCGAGCGGTTCGCGCCGCGTCCCCGATTCGACGAGCACGTCGGCCCCCCAGCCGATGCTCGCCGGCCCGTCGAACGCAACCCGCACCCCGCCGCCGAGCCGCCAGCCGTCGCGCCCCGCCACCGCGCCGCCGACCGCGGCCGCGGTCGCCCGCCATCGCGGCGGCGCGGCGGGCAGGCGCCGGGTCGCGATGGCGCGGGCCGATCGCCGCGTCGCCTCCGGCGCGCGCGCGTCGGCCGGCGCCACCTTCGGCGGCGCTTGCAGCTCAATCCAGCTCGCCACCAACAGCTCCATCATCGCGAGCGCGAGCAGCCGCTCGCGTCCCTTGGCGCCGAGCCGTATTCGGCGGGCGAGCGACTTGCCGGTGACCGGGTCGCGCACGCCCACTTGCACGAGCGGCCCGTCGCAGTGCGCGGTCACCGCGATGGCGTCCGGGTCGTCGCGCTCGACGGCCGACGGCACCGATGCGCCCAGCTCGAGCGCGAACAGCCGCCGCACCTCCGCGGCGTCGACGTCGACGCACGCGTCGATGCGCAGCGACACCGCCACGCCCTCCGGAGGCGTCTGCGCGCGGACGCCCGCCGGCACCATCGCCGCGACCGCCGCGAGCGCTACCGGTGCGCGGCCGACCATCGCAGCCATTGTACCGCCGCGGCGGCGGGCGGCCGCGGCGCGCGGCGCAGCCCACCGGGTCACTCGCCGGCGGCCGCGGCGCGCGGCGCAGCCCACCGGGTCACTCGCCCGGCGGCCGCGGCGCGCGGCGCAGCCCACCGGCCACCGGGTCACTCGCCGGCGATGCGCCGCATCTCGCGCACGCGATGCCCGTTCGGGTAGCGCCGCAGGTAGTCGCGCGCGCGATCGCGTGCGCGTGCCGCCTCACCCGCTCGCGCCCACGCCTCGGCCTCCCGCGCGAGCGCGTCTTCGGCCAGCGGGCCGTCGGGCGCGAGCGCGCGCGCCCGCGCGAATGCGTGCGCCGCCTCGCGCGGATCGCCCAGTTCGTCGAGCCACACCCGCCCGAGGGTGAACGCCGCCAGCGGCGCCCGCGGATCGCGCGGGTAGTCGCGCACGACCGCGGCCAGCGGGTCGACGGCGGCGCGCGACCGGCGGCCGGCGCGCGCGCGATCGGCCTCGCGCAACAGATCCGCCACCCGCTCGCGCGGCGACCGCTCCCGCGGCGGCGCGGCGGCGCGCGCCGGTGGCGCGTCGACCGCGTCGGGCGGTGGGAACCGCGCGGTGTCCCCCGCGCGCACCTGCGTCCGCTGTCCCCGCCACTCGACCTCGAGCACGCCGTCGCCGGCCCACACCTCGGTCGCGCCGTCGTAGCGCGCGACCGAAAATTCCGCCGCGTACACCGCGATGCGCACGTCGCCGCTCACCACCTGCAGCGGCCGCTGCGGCCGGCGCGGCGCGTGAAACACCGCCTTGCCCGCGACGACGCGCACCTCGGCGCGGTCGCCCGCGTCGCGCACCACCTCGACCGCCGCGCCATCCGACCCCGCCTGCACCACCGTCCCGTCGCCCAGGGTTGCCAGCGACTCCACCGTCGGGGACGGCTCCGGGGCGAGCGGCGTGACCACCGGCGGGGGCGCCGGTTCCGCCCGCCGCGCCACCGGCTCGGGCGCTCGTCGCGACGGCGCGAGCCGGTACGCCGCCATCGCGACCGCCGCCGCGCACGCCGCCGCCCCGATCGTTCGCGCGACCGCGCGCCGCCGCCGGCGCACGCGCAGGCCGCGCCACGTGCGGTCGGCCCGCTCCGGCGTCCAGTCGACGTCGACGTGGCCGAGCGCTTCGCCAAGCTTGTCGGGCAGATCATTCATTGCCGACCTCCTGGACCGACCTCGCGGCTCGCCGGCCCAATTTCCCCTTGTCGTCGTTTACCGCGGCGGTAATCGCATCTTGCGCCGCCTTGATCCGGCGTTTCGCCGTGGCGAGGGAGCAGCCGCACAGCTCGGCCACCCGCTCGAGCCGCTCCCCTTCGACGTAGCGGAGCGTCCACGCGAGCCGCTGGTCGACCGGCAGCCGGTCGAGCACGCGGTACACGCCGGCGATCATCGCGCGGTGTTCCGGCGACGCGCCGCGGTCGGCGACCTCGTAGTAGTCGTCGGCCGCGTCGAGATGCAACAGCGCACGCAGCCTGCGCGCGCGCAGCCGGCGGCGACACTGCCGCACCGCGACGGTCGCGAGCCACCCCTTGACCGCATCCGGGTCGCGGATCTGCCGAATCCCGCGGTGGGCCGCGAGAAACACGTCCTGGATGAGGTCGTCCACCTCGTCGTCGCGCCCGAGCAGCCGATGGCCGATCCGCGCCACGTACGGGGCGTACCGGCGAAAGAACTGCTCCAAGTCGAGGGCCGCTTCGTCCATGGAAAGCGCGGCGAGGCGAAGTTCGAGCGCCCCCGGCGGATGCTCGCGCGCGATCATCTCGATCCGGCAGTGGTCCGCGGGGGGCAAAACGGCTCAGGCCATACGGAATCTTACGGGGTTGCGGACTCGCACAGAAGCCCCGGGCGCCATTCGTGCCGATTTGAAACCGGGGGCCGGCCCGTGACACGATGGATCGCGCATGGGTGCGAGGGGGATCGCCGCGGCGCTGGCGGCCGTCGCCGGCGCCGTGACGGCGCGGGCGCAGACCTGCCCGGCGCCCGCCGGCGCCGCTCCCTCGCTCCGCGCGGCCACCGCATCCGCGCGCCACGCCTTTCTGGCCGGCGCGCTCGCCCGCGAACGCCATCGCGGCCGCTGGTGGAACCTCGGCTGGGGCTGGGGATTCGTCGCGGCGACCGCGGGACAGGCGGCGGTCGGCGCCGCGATCGACGAGGACAGCGCCCTGTGCCGCGCGTGCCAGTTCGTCGGCGCCGGCAAGTCGGCGATCGGCGTCGTGGCGACCTGGGTGCTGTATCCCGTGCGCGTGCGCGCGGTCGCGCCGCGCGCGGCGCCGACCTGCGCCGACGTCGCGGCCGCCGAGCGCGCGCTGGCCGACGCCGCCGCGAGCGAGCGCGTCCCGTGGTTGCGCCACGCCGAGGGCATCGCGCTCAACGCGGCCGGCGTCGTCTACCTCGGCCTGGCGCACGACGAGTGGCGCAACGGCTTGATCGGCGCGGCAGTCGGCGTCGCCGTCGGCGAACTGCGGCTGTGGTCGCGTCCGCGCGGGGCGATCGCGGCGTTGCGCGCGTACCGCGCCGGGCGGCTTGCGCCCGCGCGCGCCACAAACTGGCACGTGAGCCCCACCTTCGGCGGAGCCGCCGGATTCGTTGTCACCGGAACATTCTGATCGGCGCGCTGGCCGCCGGAATTCGCAGCCACATGTCATGACTTGCACCGCAACCACGTCACTCGCCATCGCGACGGCCGCCCTCGTCGCCGCGCGCATCGCGGCGGCCGGCGGCCTGGTCGTCCCCGGCATGGGCCCGCAGGCGCAGGCGCGCGCCGGCGCGTTCGTCGCCAAGGCCGACGACCCGACCGCGCTGGCCCACAATCCGGCCGGCTTCGCCAAGCTCGACGGCACCGTCGCGTTCATCGGAGCGAACTTCGTGCGCATGGCGCTCGCGTTCGCGCGGACCGGCGCCTACGAGGACCTGCCCGAGGCCGACGAACCGTACGAGGGCCTGCCCTACCCGGAGGTCGAAAGCCATCCGTCGCCGTCACCGGGCATCGGCGGCTTCCAGGCGGTCCCGTACGTCGCCGTGACCACCGACTTCGGCCACCCGCAGTGGCCGGTGCGCGCCGCGATCGGGCTGTACTCGCCGCAGGGCTACGCCGCCCGCGCGTTCCCCGAGACCGTCACCGTCGCCGGCGTCGATGCGCCGGCGCCGCAGCGCTACGACGTGTTCGAGCAATACGGCCAGGTCGCGCATCCGTCCGTGGCGCTCGCGTACGCCGCGACTCCGACGCTGTCGTTCGGCGCGCGCGCCTCGTGGGGGTTCGCCCGGATCCGCACCCGCAAGGTCGTCTGGGCGATCCGCAACTACGAGGAGTGGATCGAAAAGGACAGCGTGACGACCATCCGCACGACCGACCCGTTCATCCCGTCGTTCGGGCTCGGCGCGCTGTGGTCGCCGTCGCCGGCGTGGGAGTTCGGAGTCGGCTACGCGAGCGCCGTGCACGTCCGCTCGAAGGGCACCGTCCGCTCGCAACCCGGGTCCGCCGTTCCGGCCGGCAACGCGAACCTGATTCCGATCGACGACGAGTTCGCCCGCTGCGCGCCCGGCGGCGTCGAAGGCGCGCTCAAGATCTGCCTCGACTTCGACCTGCCGCAGACCGTCCACGCCGGCGGCCGCTGGATCGCGCGCGACGCGGGCGGCCGCGAGCGCGCGGACGTCGAACTCGACGTCAAATGGGAGCAGTGGTCGAAGGCCGGCGTCACGACGACCACGACCGACGCGATCGCCGCCAACGGGCCGCTGGACGTCGCCCGCATCCGCCACGGCTTCATCGACGTCGTCTCGATCCGGCTCGGCGGCGCGTACGCGCTGCCGGTCGCGCAGCGCGCCGTCCAGTTGCGCGCCGGCGTCGCGTGGGACACGAAGACGGCCCCGCTGAGTTGGACGCGCGTCGACCAAGACGGCAAGCCGCGCGCGACGCTCGCGACCGGCGTCGCCTACACGGCGGATCGCTGGCGCATCGAACTCGGCGGCGGGTACGTGTGGGAACCCGACCGCACGGTTCCGGACGACTGCAAGCCGCCGTCGGGTCCGACGCGCGACGACCCCGGGTGCCAGCCGGGGGGAGTCGAGACCCCGGTCGCGGACCGAAGTCGCCCCGATCCGGCGCAGCCGCTCACCGGCGCGAACAACCAGATCGAGAGCCCGTTCAATGCGGGCACGGTGCGGTCGCACTACGTGTTGCTCCACGCCGGCGTGACCGCCTGGTTCTGACGGCGATCGCCGCACGCGCCGGGTTTCGAACGGAGGTTTCGC
>RFGE01000071.1 GCA_003696105.1 Deltaproteobacteria bacterium
CCCCTCGTTCGTCAGCGGCGGCGGCCCGAAGATCGAGTTGGACCCGCTCAGCGCCGGCAGCGACGCGAGGTCGCCGACGTGGCCGTCGACGTTGTGGCACCCGTAGCAGTTGTACAGGTGCAGCATACGGCGCCCGCGCTCGCGCGCGAGTTCGTCGTCGTCGAGCTTCTGCGCCATGACCTGCGCCGACTGGTCCGTCGTACCGCGCAGCGACTTGAGAAACACCATCACCTTGCGGATCTCGTCCTCCGTGAAGCCGAACTCCGGCATGTACGAGATGACCGGGTTCTGCGCGTCGTATGCGTACACGCGCGGATGGCGCAGTTTGTTGATGGTCCAGTTGGCCCAGGTTTGCTGGTTGTGATCCGTGATGAAGTCGCCGAAATCCAGCCGCTCCGGCAGCTTCACGCCGAACGCCGACAGGTCGGCGCCGATGCCCGGCGTGGTCTCGAATCCCTCGATGAGGTGGCACCCGAAGCAGCCGTACGTCTTGACGAGCTTCTTGCCCTCGGCGATCAGGTCCGGGTCCGCGAGCTCGTCGCGCGACACCGGCGGGATCGGCTTGTCCCCCTTGAGGGTGCCCAGGTAGGTCGCGATGTCGAGCGCTTCCTGCGGCGTGAGACGCAGGTTCGGCATGCGCGTCGTCGGCGCGTACCGCTTCGGATCGCGCAGCCACGAATAAATCCACGCGACCGACGTCTTCGCGCCGATATCGCGCAGATCGGGCCCGTGGTCGAAGTGCGACGCGCGGTTGTGCCGCTTCGGCGTGTGGGCCTCGTCGCCCGGCAGGTCGTGGCACGCCGCACAGCCCACCTCGGCCATCGTCTGCTTGCCGCGCGCCGCGTCGCCGCGCAGGCCGGCGGGCGGGCGCTCGATCTCGTAGGCGTACTTGTCGCTGTGCTCCGATTGCGACAGCAGGAACGCGGCCAGCGCGCGCGCCTCGTGGTCGCGCTTCCGTTTGCGCGCCTCGACGTCGACCGGGTACGGGTAGATCTCCGGCGCGAGCAGCTCGGGGAAGAAGTTCGGCATCCGCGAGTTCGGCCGGTGGTCCTTCGGGTTCTGGATCCAGCTCACCATGTAGGCGGGGTCGACCTTCTTGGACACCTGCGTGAGCGCGGGGGCGGGTTTGGGCAGGTCGCGGAACCCGTCGATCGCATGGCAGCCGTAGCAGCCGACCTCCTCGACGATGCGGACGCCCGCGGTGTAGTTCGGCGCGAGGTCGGCGATGATCGGGTTACCGCGCCGGTCGGTACACACCTTCTGCTGGGGGGCGGGCGGCGGCTCGACGCCCTCCGGGGTGCCGGGCAGGGTCGCCAGCGACAAGCGCGCCGCGGCGGCGCCCTGCGGCTTCGGCAGGCGGCAGAAGGCCGGCCGCTTGTCGGTCGACAGCGGCGCGCACTCCGCGTCGACCGCGCACAGGATCTCCGAGCGCAGCTCGGTCTGGTGCTCGTGACAGCCGCGGCACTTGGCCTCCATGAACTCGGTGCCGTCGCCGCCGGGCGGCCCCTTGAGCAAGGGCCGCTCCCAGTAGTGGACGTGGAAGGCGTGTGGATCTTCGTCGAGGCTCGGCGCGTGTGCGAAGAACTTGGTGGTCGCGCGCCCCTGGCCGTCGTGGCAGCTGGTGCAGCCGAAATCCTCGGGCGGATGCTTCAAAAGCAAGGTGCGCCGGAACGGGTGCGAGCGGAACTCGGGCTCGTCCACCTCCTCGAATCCGGCGCGCGTCGTCCCCATGTGGCACGACGTGCAGCGATCGACCGCGCCGATCTTCGGCAGATTGAACTGTTTGACCTCCGTCTTGGCGCCGAACAGTCCGCCGCGATCGGCGAGCGCCTTGTCGTACGCGCGCTGGGCTTCGGCCAGCGGCCGGCGCAGCGATTCGATCTCCTTGTCGAGCGCCTTGATCTCGTCGGCGTGCTGGACCTTGGCGAGTTCGGCCTCGGCGGCCTTGCGCGCTGCGATCGCGTCCTGAACGCGCTTGCCTTCCTCGGCGGCGCGGTGCGCGAGTTCGTCGGCCTTGGCCTTTTCCGCCTCGAACTTGGCCTTCTTCGCCGGGTCGTCCGGATCTTCCAGGTATGCGTGCCGCGCGAGGCGCAAGTAGTAGTCCTGTTCGGACCACTCGGCTTTCGTGAACGTCCACTCCTGATTGATGTCGAACTCGGCCTCTTTGAGCTGTTCGACCTTTTTCTGGAGTGCGGCGATGTCGGCCGCGCGCGCGCGGGCCTGCTCGCGCAGCTCGTCGCGCTTGGCGACGAGTTCGGCGAGGCGATTGGCCTTGCCGCACTGCTCCTCGCACCGCTTCGCGGCGTCGCGCTTGCCCTCGTACATCGCCGCGCACGTGGCGGGACACTGCTCGGGGTCGAGGAGCCGCTGCTGCCGCTCGAGGTTCTGCTTGGCGAGGTCGGCGGCGATGGCGAAGAACCGCTCCTGGTAGTCCTTCCATTCGCGACGCGTGACGGTCTCGTCCCACACGGCCCAGCCCGTGACGAACAAGAACGCACCTCCGAGGACGGCGAAGAGCCAGTTGTACGAGATCTGCTCGTCGATTTTTCGTTTGGCCACGGCCGCAAAACTCCTGGAAGATTGGGCGCCTCCGTGTACCGCAAAGCGGCCGCGGGGGTCAACCGCGTTGGCCCCAGATAGCCTTGTTCAGTGAGATGCGATGGACCGTGGGGCCGCTTCGAACGGGCTGCGCGGGCAGTTCGGACGACCTGCGGCGTGCAGAACCGGGCGGCGCGGGCGGCGACCGGCGGGCGGCGTGGGGCCGGTTCGGGGCCCTCGGTGGGGCGGCAGCCGGCGGGGGCTTCCGCCGCGCGGACCGGTAGCGCATGATGGCGTGGTGAGCGCGGCGGCCACGAGGTGGCCCCGCGGTCCGCTCGATCCCATGGCCGACCGCTGGCCCCGATTGTCGTTGCTGTGCGCGCAGTGCCGCGTCGCGCTCGCCGAGGGCGAGCTGTGCGATCGCGACGGCAAGCATCCGGTGGTCCGGC
>RFGE01000072.1 GCA_003696105.1 Deltaproteobacteria bacterium
GCGGAGCTGCGCGTCATCAGGAGATCTACGGTACTCGGCTCCCGCGGCGCGATCAACCGCAAACGAACGACCCGCGCGCGATCGCCCGCCGCGCGCCCCGCGGCGCCGACACGCCCCGCCGCGTGCAGCCGCCGGACGCGTCGCCGGCCGCGACGCCGGCCCCGCCAGCAGACGAACCCAACCCGGGTCCGGGCCGGCGGGGAAATCCACCCCGGTGCGGGCCGGGCACATCAACCCGGGTGGGCGCCGGCGAACGAACCCAACCCGGGTCCGCGCCGGCGGGGCAGATCCACCCCGGTGCGAGCCGGGCAAATCAACCCGGGTGGGCGCCGGCGAACGAACCCAACCCGGGTCCGGGCCGGCGGGGCAAATCCACCCCGGTGCGGGCCGGGCACATCAACCCGGGTGGGCGCCGGCGCTCCGGCCATGAAGGTCGGACTCACGCGCCCGAGTCTCCGGAAATCCCGAGGCGGTTCAGCCGGTTGTTTCGGAGTCGGATCTACTCGACGGATGCGCGAATGCGCACGAAAAGGTCCAACGCGCCGCTGTAGTCCGGCAAGAATCGCTCGCCGTCTGCGGCTTCGGCCTCGTAGCGGGATGACAACGCACCCTCGAGGCAACGCCGAATCTCGTGCGGTGCTTCGGTAAGGCGCGGCGAAGACGCATTCAGCACCTTGCTCGTCGACTGTACGTCGAAGCGAATCATCACGTCGGCTTCGACGAGCGTTGCCCCCGCGACGCAGGCTCTGAGTTTTTCCGCGTCGTCCATGAGTGCGAACGACAACGCGCGCCTCATAGCCCTTACGGCCTCGGGCGCCTCCAGGGCGGCGACATCTTGCGGTGACCACACCGGGACCTGGCCTGTCGAGCTAAGTTGTCGGATGACATCGGACAACGACATACGCGAATTCGCCTTGGCCGCTGTGGGTTGCGCCGACGGCGCTCGTTGCCGGGCAGCCGCCGCGATTGTGCCCTCCGAAGTGACGGCGACCGATTCGCCTTCACCGCCCGAACGAACGAGCCAGCCAATGGCGCGATAGGACACTACGGATGCGACGAGGGCAAGTGCTACCGTCCCCGCTCTACTTCCGGTCCCTGAGCGCATCAGGTAGTTCACCGCGGTCCTCGAGGCGTTTCAGCAATTCGGCGCGGTGTCTTTCGTACCAGGATTCGTAGGCATCCGGATCGCGGTGCTCTCTGGAAAAAAACAGGTGGAAGCATATGTGCTGTCGGCCATCGCCGGTGCTTGCAAAACAACCGATTCCAGAGTGATCGCTCAACGAGGCCGCCGGGTACGGCCCATTCAAAGCAAGCAGTTGTTCAGGAGTCACAAACAGGTCAACTCGGCATGAACTCTGCCTGCACTCGATATCGCCAACCTCGGCGTCCGGAGCGAGCAGCGCGAGATCGTCCGCGATGTGCCGACCGACAATCTTCTCCATTTTCGGCGCCCATTGTTCGTCGCGCGCTTCGCGGTCAAACACGATGCGACCCGGCAACCCTCGCGCTTTCGCAAATACCACCGGATCGTAGTCTGGATGCATAGGGTTGCCAATCGTATCCGAAATACCGTCCCGCGCTGGGCTTGCACGCCCCGCACGAGGCGTACCCTGAACCGGAGGAGGAACAGGACGCTTTCCGGTAATGCGATCTGCTGCGCGGATTACGGCGTCGCGCGACGGCAACCCATCCGATCCCCCCTCATTCGCCGCCTCCGAGTCGCTTCGGTCACGCACGCAGTAGCCCATCAGAGCTGCCAGACCGCCGAGTACCACCGCCACGAAGACGGCCCGCAACCGCTCACGCATCAATTTGGGGAGACCTCGTCGGACACAGAGACAGACGGCGCACCGATACAAAACGGGAAAGAAACCATTTCGGTAAAGTCGTCCTTCTCCGTAGTGAATGTCGCATCTAGAAATGCGCTTGCAATACAGGTGCGTATCGCGGGCGGCACAAATGGTGGCCAATCACACTCAAACGATTCAACTTTTCCCACGCCGTCTCTTGACGTCAGAGTAAGACTGGCCACCAGATCGAGCTTATGCCCATTCCATGGCACATCTGCGGATTGGCGCAATTTGTCCGCACAATCGACGACTCGCAGCCGAACACTATCGATTCCTTGCTGAATCTCGTCGAGCAAACGCGGGGGTGGGAGTTCGCCAACAGACCCGCCTCGCGCTCGCTGTTCTCTGGTGGGGTGATCCGTAGGCCGCGATGGGCCACACGCGGCGCACGCGACCATCGCGATTGCCCCGCCGAAACGCCAGAGCATCTGGTTCGCCGATAGCAAGCAGTTAGAGGACGCGACGCCTAAAAACAGCGGCCGACGACGTAGCACCTGCCATACGAAGTAAAGAAACAATCCTCGCCATAGCCCCAGGTGCTGCTCGCGCAGCGGTTCCGCAGACATGCTGCGCAGTGGACACTGGCGCCCATGCCACCTGCACCAATTCCGCCCGCTGCCGCACCGCGTGCACTCGCGCTCCGTTGAACAAGGAAAAATGAACTCACTCCAAGGCCGATAGCCAGTGCCGCCACTACAAGGATTCTCTTTGCCATGAGAAGCATTTAACAAAGGCGTTTTTTAGTCAAACGCTTTATGTGGGAATAACGAATCAAGCATTTTTATAGTGTGCGACATTACGACAATTAAAACGCGTTGCGCGAGGTTGAGTTTTCCCTGTGTGCGAGATTACTAAAAATCGCAATCAACTTCAGAATCGAGAGCATAGCTCGCGGAGATGTTGTCGATGGGCCGATTGTAACTGTCCACGCCTCCTGGTTGAGCCGCGTGCGGCGGCGTGCGATGCGTGGAACACGAAGACACACACGAGCATCCCGGACCTGGAAGCGCGTCGAGCAGATGGTGCGCGAGCACATCGATGCGGTGCGAGCGGCGGCAATCGCCGCGGTCGCGCGCCCGTTGGCGGCGGCCACCGGCCGGTCGTCGAGCGCGGCGCGGACCAACGCACCGGCGGCCAGGCGAGTACCGAGCCGGCGTCGCGCGCCCGAGGAGATCGCGGTGCTCGCCGAGCGGCTGTACGCGGCACTGCACGCGACGCCGGGCGCGACGATGACCGTGCTGGCGAGGCAGGAGGGTTCGACTCCGGGCGAGTTCGGCGTTGCGGTAGCGTGGCTTCGCCGGCAGGACCGCATCCGCACGGTGGGCGAGCGCCAGTACGCGACGTACGTCCCGGTCGCGCAGCCGACTGCGGCGGTCGAGGCGTAGCTCAGGCGGCGGTGCGCAGCGCGGTGCGTTGGCCAAACCGCGAGGGTGCGTCGGTGCCGTCGCTATCGGCGTGGCAGCACTCGGTCAGGAACGCCAGCACGTCGCGGCGCTGCTTGCGCGCGGTGTGTACGACGGTCATCAACCGCTCGGCGAACCGATTGCCCGCTCGGGCTGGCTGCCGAACGAGCGCTTGCGCTACGAGACGAACGCGCGCAACTCGCGCTCGGCGCGATGGTTCGTGGGCTCGACGCCCTCGACAGCGACGAAGGTCCACAGCGCCTGCCGATGCGCGAGCACATGGGCGCACGGGTGTTCGTCGCCGCGTAGGATGAGCTCGTTGGGCGTCATCGTGTTGACGCTCGTTGCATGCGACAGACGATGGTGCCGGGCCCGTCGGGATCGGCGAGCGTCATCAAACTCCGCCGGCAGCATGGAGGCCAGGCTGGCCGTGATTTGGCGGCCGCGCCGGGTGGTCGCGGCAGAGCGTGGCGGCCCGGGCCGATCGCCGCGGCCCGGGCCGCTACGCGCGGAGTCTACGCCGGGACGACCGCCACGCGCGTGTCGTAGAACGAGGCGCTCGCACCGATCGGATCGGTGAGGCACACGTCGCCGAGCTTCGGGTCGATCTGCATCACCGGGTTCGGGCACAGCCCGGCGGCCCGGCGCGCGTCGCCGGGCACGCGAACGCCGTCGATCTCCACCGGCCGCGAGCCGTACGCCCAGTGGCCGAAGTGCCACGACACGGCGACCGCACCGGGCACGATCCCCTCGACGACGGACAGCGGACCGGCGATTTCGACCGACTGGCCGTTGCCCAGGTCCGCGGCCCCCTTCGGGTTGGACGCCGACACCAGCCGCACGCGCTGGCCGTCGCGCAGTCCGAGCCGCGCGGCGTCGCGCCGGTTCATCAGCACGTGGTTGGTCGTCACCAGCCCGAGGTTGCCCCAGTAGTTGCTGATCGTCCGGCTGTGGCCGCCGAACGGCTCCTTGTACGTGATGAGGGCGAACGGATAGTCGCCGCCGGCCTCGACCGGGTCGCCGGCGCAGTCATACGCCCCCCGCCACACCGGCACCCCCGAGAAGTACTTGCCGCTCATGGAGTTCTTCTGCTCGGCGACGTGCTCCACGAAGATGTGCCACATGCCCGCCATCTTCGACTTCATCAGCGTGCCGTCGTACGCGGACTCGTAGGGAGCGAACCGCCCGCCGCGGTTGAGCACGTAGACCACCTTCGGCCACAGTTCGGGCTTGACCGCCCGCTTCCACTTGGCCTCGTCGAACACCGACGCCGGCAAGTGGCGCCGCGCGGCGCGGAACAGCTCCAGCTCCGCCGCGTCCGCGTCGGGCACGGCGTCGCCCGGAGCATCGCCGACCGCCATGTTGGCCACCGCCTTGAGGAAGAAATCCTCCGGCCGGTCCAGCGGCATCCCGGGGCCGAACGCATCCTTGCCGAACCCCGACACGCCGAGCCGTTTGGCGACCGCGATCAGGAACGCCTCGAGCGACAGCGGCATGACCTCGCCGTCCACCTCGACCTCCTCGGTGAGCGGACGCGCCACCGGCTGGCGGACCTTGCTGGTCTTGGTGACGACGTCAGGCGTGACGTGCGGCGTCCCCCACCGTTCGAGGTACGTGAGGTCCGGGACGATGTAGTCGGCGTACATCGACGTCTCGCCGATCACGATGTCGCACGCGATGAACAGCGGGATCTTGGCGGGGTCCCGCAGCATCTCGATCTGCTTGTGCCCCGCGGGCGTCGCCAACACCGGTGTGCCCTTGTGCAGAAACAGAATCCTGGCCGGGTACGGGTACCCCTGCGCGATCGACGGGATGATCTCCTGGTAGACGTTGCCGGAAAACGGGTACCATGGGCGCTTGGCCGGATAGCCCTGCTCCCGGAACAGCGTGCTGTCCTCGTACCGCGCCTTCTCGCGGGTGACGCGCACGCCGAACGCCTTGAGCGCGCCGGGATGCATCTCCTTGAACTGGTAGACGTTGCCCGGCTTGCCGCCGAACTCGTGCCAGTGGCCGCCTCCGTTGGACAGGCCGCCCTTGTGGTCCGGGTTGCCGATCAACAGGTTGAGCAGGATCACGGCCGAACCGGCGTAGTAGCCGTCGGCGTGCTGGACCGGGCCGCGGTACAGTTCGACCGCGGCGCGCTTGCCGTGGCTGGTGAGTTCGCGCGCCACGCGCTCGATCTGCCGGCGCGGAACGCCGGTGATCGCCTCGACCTCGTCGAGGTCGCGGGCGAACGCCTGCTCCTTGACCAGTTGCAGCGCCGTCTTGACCTCGTGGTCGCCCAGGCGCGTCGCGACGAACAGGTCGCCTTCCACCGGCGTCGACGCGTCCTCGGGATCGACCGCGACCGGCGTGCCGCCCCGCATCACGACCACCTGCGCGTCGGTGCCCAACGGCGCCCCCCCGACGGTCACCTCGGACGCCTTCAACAGCCGCCGTCCCTCACCCTCCTCGATCACCACGAGGTGCGTCGCGTTCGTCCAGCACGGCTCGCCGTCCGCGGCGGCCGCGGCCTTGTTTGCGTTCTCGAGGAACCGCGCGTCGAACCGGCCGTTATCGAGCATCCAGCGGATCATGCCGAGCGCGAGCGCGCCGTCGGTTCCCGGCCGCACCGGCAGCCACCAGTCGGCCTTGGCGGCGTCGTTCGACAGCCGCGGATCGACCACGCACGTCTTCATACCGCGCTCGACCTGGCCAGTCGTGACCTTCTCCGCCATCGGCGTGAGGCCGAAGTTGGCGGTGAACGCGCCCGTACCCCAGAAGATGACGAACTGGCAGTTCGCCAGATCCGGCTTCATGTGGTGGAGCTTGTGGCCGCTGAGCATCGAATACGCGATGTGGTGCGACTGCTCGCAGATCGTCGTGTGCTCGAATGCGTTGATCGAGCCGAGCGCGTCGTGGGTGAAGCGCTTCATCAACTCCTTGCGCCCGTGTTCGATGCGCCCCGCGGCGAATACGAACTGGTTGTTCTTCGGCCCGAGGTCCGGGTGGTCCGGATCGATCAGCTTGTCGAGATGTTGCGCGTGCCGCTTCTTGAACTCGTCGACCGACAGCTCGCCCTTGGCGACGAGCGCGGCGTCGGCGGCGAGTTGCTTGGACACCTCCGCGTCGCGCAGCGCGATCACCTCGCTGAACCCGGGCACGTGGCGGTCCTCGCCGATGTCGGCAAACAACTTGCCGCCCTCGACCACTTCCTTGATGAACTGGTCGAACGAGATCGACTTCCAGCGGTTGGAGCCGCGCGGCCCGGTGCGCTTGAGCACGCGGCGCAGCCGGTACGGATCCGCGTAGGTCTGGATGCCGGCCTGGCCCTTGCCGCACAGCTTGCCGTCGGCGGTCGCGGCCTGCGCCGGCGGCGTGTCATACGGAAGGTGTGGCAGGTAGTTCTGCGGGCTGTAGGGATTGCCGGTGAGCTTGGCCAGCGTGCCGTCCCACGTCTTGGCCTTGATCTGGCAGTCGACGTGGCACTGCAAACAGGTCGAATACAGGATGTTCTCGGGCTTCGCGAGTTCGTAGTCGGGCGGAATCGGATCGCCCTTGGCCGCCGCGTCGTCGGACCACAGGGTCATCGACGCGGTCTGCACCGCGGCGCCGGCGCCGCCGACGAGCGCGGCGGTGCGGATGAAATCGCGGCGGGAGACGGGGGTCGTTTTGCCGTTGTCGCTCATGCTGCACCTCCTTGGGCGCGCTCCCGGCCTGCCAGCTTGGCACTCAAGACGTCGTACATCGGCAGAAGCGTCCACGCGCCGATGAACGCGAGCGCGAGCAGCGCCAGCAGCCCGAACGAAGACAACCACTCGATTGCGCTCGGGAAGTACTCGTACGCCGTGCGCGGCTGTGCCAGCGCCTCGTCGAGACCGGGAAGTTGCGGATGCAGATACGCCGGGATCACCAGGTTCAGCCGGACCGCGACGATGCCGGCCACCACGAGGCCGCCGGCGATGCCGAGCCACGCCGGGCTGGTGCGGGTTGCGCGCACGCTCGCGATGGCGAGCGGTCCGAGCCAGGCCATGCCGATCTGGCCGATCCAGAACACGTACCAGTAGTCGCCGAACAGCACCTCGTGCCACACCTCGGTGTGATCCGGGATGGACGCATAGGTGCCGACGAGCAGGTCGCTGATGAACAAGATCAGGTCGACGGCGATGAACAGCACCAGGAAGTTGCGCAGCCCGAACACCATCCGCTCGTAGTCGTCATCCCGCCGGCCGAACCAGGCATACAGAAACAGCATCAGCCCGCAGCCGGACACCAGAGCCGACACGAGGAAGATGATCGGGAACAGTCCGCTGAACCAGTACGGCTTGGCCGCGACGACCGCGAACAGCGCACCGGTACCACCGTGCACACCGAGCGCGATCGGAATGCCGACGACGCCGATCCGCTTGACCCAGCGCAAGCTCGACGCGTGACACGCCGCGAGCTGCTGTTCGGTCGTCGGGCACTTCCAGCCGAGGGCGAGGACGCCGTAGACCGCGCGCTTCCAGCCGCTGGCGCCGTCGCGCAGCGTCGCCAGGTCGCAGCGCATCAGGAACCACAGCTCCGTGCAGATCGCGACGATATAGAAGATGTAAAACAGCGACTCCCACGCGAGCACGCTCGACGCCTGCCAGCCGGTGAAGATCTTGTAGAACCGCCACGGATGACCGAGGTCGATCCACACGAACGTCAAGCCGCCGAACAGCGCGAACAGCGCGGACAGCAGCGCCATGCGGCCCATCTTCTCGAACTGGTGCATGCCGAACACGTAGACGAGCGTCGACATGAGGAACGAGCCAGCCGACAAGCCGATGCAGTAGATGTAGAACGCCACCCACATGCCCCACGTCATGTTCGACGTGAGGTTGGTGACGCGCATCCCTTCGGTGAGCCGGACGCCGGCGGCCCACACGCCGAATACCGCGAGCGCCGCGAGAATCGCGAGCGCGATGATCTTTGCCGTCTTCATGGTGTGCCTCCCGCGCTCACGTCAAGTAGAAGACCTTCGGATGCGTGCCGAGTTCTTCCTTGAGCCGCATGACCCGCTCGGTGGCGATCAGCTCGGTCACGAGGCTGCCCTCGTCGTTCAGGTCGCCGAAGTAGGTCGCACCACCGAGGCAGGTCGTCACGCACGCCGGCAGCAGCCCGACCTCGAGCCGGTGCAGGCAGAAGTGGCACTTGCGCGCGTTGCCGATCGGCGACGCCGATCGGTCCTTCGGGTCGCGGCGCCGCTCGCGACCGTATTCGTAGGTCTTGCGCCGCTCGTAGTCCGGAATCGACGGCGTGCCGTCGGAGTGGAACTCGCCGAAGTCGAACGACCGCGCGCCATACGGACAAGAGGTCACGCAGTAGCGGCAACCGATGCATTGGTCGTAGTCGATCGCGACGACGCCGTCGGGCCGCTGGTAGGTCGCGCCGACCGGGCACGGCGGCACGCACGGCGGGTCTTCGCACTGCATGCACGGGCGCGGTATGAACCGCTTGCGTACGTTCGGGAAGGTCCCGATCTCCTCGGTCATGACCGGCCGGTACACGACGCCCGGCGGCAGGTTGTTTTCCGCCTCGCACGATACCGTGCACGCC
>RFGE01000073.1 GCA_003696105.1 Deltaproteobacteria bacterium
CGACGGCGCGGCCGTGGCGGCTCGCGACGGCGCGGCCGTGTCCGCTTGCGACGGCGCGGCCGTGGCCGCTCGCGACGGCGCGGCCGTGGCGGCTCGCGACGGCGCGGCCGTGTCCGCTTGCGACGGCGCGGCCGTGTCGGCCGGCCGCCTCGCCATACGCGCTCCGTCGCTTCCGCCGCGACGCAGGTGCCACAGCGCGACCCCGGCGACCGCGCAGGCGACGGCGAGCACCGCGGCCACCGCGACGGCCCCCCACATCCTCGCATCCCGGCGCGGCTGGACGGTCGGCCGGAGCAGATCGGCGCCGGCCACCGCCACCGGTGGTGGCGTGGAGCCGCGCGCGAGCCGCCCCCGGTCCTTCTCGTACGCTCCCGCCAGCGCGCGGAGATCGAGCACGCCCGACGTCGCGCGCTCGCCCGCCGCGGTGTCGCGGGGCGCGGCGGTGGCCCGCGACACCGCGGATGACCGCGGCATGCGGCCGGCGGTCACCGGCGGCCGCGCCCGCAGACCGCCCGCCATATCGCCCGCGTCGTCGACGAGAGGTTCCGCGAGCGAAGCCCCGTCGTCGACCGCCTCGACCGGCCGGCCAAGCCGGGTGACTCCGCCGAACAGCAGCGCGAGCGTCTCCTCCGTCAGCGGACGGATTTCGTCATCCCGCTTGCGCGCACAATCGTTCTTGTCGCCCGAGAACCGTATTCCAGAACCCATCCTGATTCGTTGCACAGCAATCTCCGTTCCAACGGATCGGCCGCGACGACGCGACATGAACCCGTTGACACCATGAAATCGGCGGTGCGCGCGTGCGCGCGGAAGCGCACACGTGGCTACTCGAGTCGCCGGCACCGGCGGCGCTGGCCCCCAGCGCGCGCTGCCCCGCCGCTGCCCCACCGCTCCCCCGCCGCTCGTGGCGCCGACACCGCCGCGCGATCCGACGCGCGGCGGGGCGCGCACCGTCCGCTCCGCGCGCCCCGCCCCGGCGCGGCGTCCGACCTACGCGAACGCGCGGCGAATCCGGTCGAGCGCTTCCTCGACCGCGTCGCGCGCGTTGAACGCCGACAGGCGGAAGTATCCCTCGCCCGCCGGACCGAAACCGGCGCCGGGCGTGCCGACGACGTGCGCGCGCGACAGCATCTGGTCGAACAGATCCCACGACCCCATCCCGTCGGGCGCCTTCATCCAGATGTACGGGGCGTTGTCGCCGCCGAACACGCGGAAGCCGACGGCGGCCAATCCCTCGCGCAAAAGCCGCGCGTTCTCCATGTAGAACGCGATCTGCGCGTCGGTCTGGCGACGGCCTTCGGGCGTGTACACCGCCGCGGCCCCCCGCTGGACGATATAGCTGGCGCCGTTGAACTTGGTGCTGTGCCGCCGGTTCCACAGCGCGTTGAGCGACACGCGCTCACCGGTCGACGTCGCCGCGGTCAGCTCCTTGGGTACCACCGTGTAGGCACAGCGCACGCCGGTGAAGCCGGCGCGCTTCGAAAAGCTGCGCATCTCGATCGCGCACGCGCGCGCACCGTCGATCTCGTAGATCGAATGCGGCAAGCGGTCGTCGCGAATGAACGACTCGTACGCCGCATCGAACACGATCACCGCGTCGCGATCGCGCGCCCACTGCACCCACTCGGCGAGTCGCTCGCGCGTGAGCACGGCGCCGGTCGGGTTGTTCGGCGAGCACAGGTACACCACGTCGACGTCTCGATCGGGCGGCGCCGGACAAAATGCATTGTCCTCGGTCGCCGGCAAGTACACGAGCCCGGCGTAGCGGCCGGTTTCGTCCGCCGGGCCGGTTCGACCGGCCATCACGTTCGAATCGACGTAGACCGGATAGACCGGATCGGTCACGGCGACGACCGCGTCCGCCGCGAACAGCTCCTGAATGTTGCCGCTGTCGCACTTGCTGCCGTCGGACACGAACACCTCGTCCGCCGCGACGTCGACGCCGCGAGCGGCAAAGTCGTGCTGCCGGATCGCATCGATGAGAAAGTCGTAGCCGCGCTCGGGTCCGTAGCCGCGAAACGTGTCCCGGCGGCCCATCTCGTCGACCGCGGCATGCATCGCGTCGACGATGGCGGGCGCCAGCGGCTCGGTCACGTCGCCGATCCCGAGCTTGATGATCCGCGCCTCCGGGTGCTCCGCGCCGAACGCGGCGACGCGCCGCGCGATCTCCGGAAACAGGTAGCCGGCCTTCAGCTTGCCAAAGTGGTCGTTGACGCGCGCCATGGCGGCGGACCATACCATCGCCGCCGGACCGGGAGCGCCCGGCGGCTACCCCGCACGTACCCGCCGCGGCATGGCCGAGGAGCCGCCGGCGCGGGACGCCGGTCGCGTTCCGCCGCACCTTCCCGTCGCGCCGCCCTGTTTTCGCCGTCGCACAGCCGTTGCACCCGCGCGGCGCGGCGGAACCTCGCCCCTTTACCGCACCCGGCGGCCCGCCGGGCGGAACGGGCCCACCCGATCGCGCCACCGGAGCCGCGCGGGTCGAGTACACTGCCGGCAATGGTCGAGTGTGCGGTGTGTGGCCAGCCGGTCGACGGCGCGCATGTGCTGTGTAGCGCGTGCGCCGGGCAGATTGCACCGGACGTCGATCTGTGCCCCGAACAGATCGTGTCGCGCGTGACGGCGCCATCCGACGCCGCCCTCATCGACCCGTGGGGGCGCGTCCATCGCATCGCCGACACGACGGTCGTCGGGCGCCAGGTCGCCTCCGACGGCATCGCGATCCTGTCCAGTTCGGTGTCGCGGCGGCACGCCGAGCTGCGACACGATCCTACGCTCGACACGTTCGTCTTGCGCGACCTCGGCAGCACCAACGGCACGGTCGTCGGCGACATCGAGATCGACGCGCCGACGGCACTGCGACCGGGCGACCGCGTCACGTTCGGCACCGTGGGGTTCTACTTCGTGGCGGACACGGTTTCGTTGACACCGGAACTAGAACCCGCGCACCAGACGGTGAGGCCAGCCGACTTCGTCGCCCCCGCGCCGGCGCCGGGCGAAGACACGCTCGTCGGCCTGCCGACGGCGCCGATCCGCGTCGTCGAAGCGAGCGGCGGTGGCGGCGGCTTCGTCGAGGTGATGGGCCGCCGCGTGCAACTCACCCCGAGCCAGCTCGAACTCGTGCGCATCCTGATCGATCGCATGCAGTCGGAGGCCCACCAGCCCGAGCCGGTGCGCGGTTTCGTCCATTCCACGGAGTTGATCGCGCGCCTGCCGTGGGACACTCCGCACCCGACGGACAATCACCTCAAGCAGCTCGTGCGACGCGTCCGCCGGGCGCTGGTCAAAGCCGGCGTCGGCAATCTCATCCACTCGCAGCACCGCCTCGGCTACCGCCTCCGCGTCGTCCCGTCCCCGCCGGCCGGCCCGCCGGCATCACGCCCCGGCTGAACGGCGCGCAGCTCGGTGCCGTCGCCGGCGCGCGGCGAGCGACCTGCCGCGTCCACCGCCGGACAGGTCGCGCCGGGTCGGCGCGCACGCGTCACGGCGGCGGAGCCGCGCTGCGCGCGCGCCGGGTCGGCCCCGCCCCCGGTGGCGCATGACCGAGCCGATGGTGCAGATCGGCCGCCAGGGCGTCGCGCGTCCGCTCCGGCAGCGACACGGCCGTATGCACGCCTGCGGGACCGAGGCGGAGCGCGAGCACCGCGGGTCGCCGCCGGTCCCGCAGCGCCGCGACGGCGTCGCGACCGACCGCGAACCGCACGTAGTGCACGGGGCACCCCGCGTCGGGCGGCGGCGCGATCGGCTCGGCGCGTGCGACGCGATCGCCGAGCCGGATGGCCAACGCGGACCCCGGATCGGCGGCGAGTCGGCTCGCCAACGCGAGCGCGTCCGCGCGCGCGCCGCCGCAAATGAGGACCGTCGCGCGCAGATCGCCCGGGCGCGGAACGAGCACCTCGGCCTCGGCGGCGATGCGGGCGAGAAACGCGGCATCCCAGCGGCCCTCGGCGCGCGCCCACTCGTGCAGCCAGTACAAGACGGTGCTGCGGTTTTCGAACTGCACCGACACGTGAGGGCCGATCCAGACCCGCCGGCGGCGTTTGAGCGCGATGCACGCCGCCTGCAACGGCGCGCGCACGCGCGCGTATTCGCCAGGCCCGAGCAGATCCGCCGCCGTCACCGCGGGCCCGAACGCGCGGCCGGCGGCGCCCGCCCCGCCTGGGTCGCGGACGGCCATTACCGACCCCTCTCCGCGCCCACCGGCGGCCGGAGCCGGCTGCGTTCCAGGGCGTCCCGGCGGAGCGGGCGAGCCGTCCCCGCCGCCTGCGCGCTCCCGACAAGGCCACCTCGACGACATGCCGTGCGCCGTCAACTCAGTTCACGATCTCGTCGGTCTCAGCGGACCGCTTGTTGCCGTCGAGTTGCGCGAGAGCCTCGTCGACCGCCGTCGCCAGCAGCCGCAAACCGGCCGGCGACAGCAGCAGCACGGCCGGTCCAAGTTGTAGGTGCACGCAGCCGTTGCGGCACAGCGCGATGTGCGGTTCGATGGTCGGAACGAAACACGAGTTCGCCATGAGTTCCTCCTGCGCGGTGGTCGACGTCGCCGGCGGTGCCCCGGGGTCGCCCCCGGGTGCTCCTCCGCGACCGCCCTGGGACCGCCAGCCCATGCGGGAACAATATTGAAAACGAAAGTCAATGTCAATCCATAATACCTCCTCATGGTCGGGGCGCCGGCCGGTGCCGTTCCAGCCGCGCCCGCACGCGCGGGCGAGCCGCATGCTTTAGCATCGCCGCATGACCTGGCTCGAGCGCGCGCGGCGCCTGCCCCTGCGCACGGTGGCCGCGCTCGCGACGATTGGCTTGATCGCGGCGGCCGTATCGACCATTCACTTCGGCGAATCGCTCGACTACCTCGACGTGACCGTCCTGTCCGGCCCGCGCGGGGGCAACTACGCAGCGGTCGTCGACCGCGTCGCGCGCCGCGCCGCCTCGCGCGGCGGCACCGTCCGGCCCGTGACGTCGGCCGGCTCCGTCGACAACCTGCGCCGCCTCGCTGCAGCAGCGGACGATTGCTCGGTCGACTTCGCCCTCGCACAAGCCGGCGTGCCCATCCCCGACGACGCGGGCATCGAACTGATCGGCCGGCTACCGCGCACCGAGGCCGTGTTGCTCATCGGCCGCGACGCCGGGTCCCTCGAGCGGTTCGACCAACTCCGCGGACTGCGCGTCGGCGTCGGTCCGGCGGGCTCCGGTACCGATCATCTCGCCCGCCGCCTGTTCGCCGCGGGCCCGCTCGCGCGACTCGACCTGCAACTTGAGAATCATGCGCTGCGCGATCAGGTCGACCGGCTCGTCGCGGGCGACCTCGACCTCGGCGTATTCGTCCTCGACGAGGACGCCGCCCTCGCGCGCGACGCGCTCGTGTCGCGCGGGCTTCAGCTCGCCCCGCTCGCTCACCTCGACGCGGTCGCGCGGCGGCTGCCGTTCGTGACCACCGGCCGCTTGCCGGCCGGATTGTACGATCCGATCGCCGTGGTGCCCCCCGCCGACGTTCCGGTGATGCGCGTCGATACGCTCCTCGTCGGCAACGGCTGCGCGAGCCGCAGCGCACAAATGGCGCTGTTGTCCGTCCTGCGCGACGAGATCCCCGGGTTCGTGCGCCGCAATCGGGAGGCGCCCGGCGGCGGACCGCTGCCGCTGTCGCCGGCGGCGCGCGAGTTCTACGAGCACGACGGCCCCGGTTTCGCGGATCGGTACGTGCCGTGGCTGGTCGACATCATGCCGCTCGGCAACTGGGTGTACGTCGCCATGGCGGTGAGCGTGCTGTTCAACGCGATGGCGGGCGTCCATCGGTTTCGGCTGTGGCGAGTCGACGCCGCACGCGAAAAAGCCACGCACCCGGCGCGCGAAGCGATCGGCCGCAGCCTGACGCCCGCCGAGATCGCGACGATGCCCCCCACCGGGGCGCATCGCTCCGCCGCCGTGCGCGAGGCAGTCGACGCATCGATCGAAGCGCTCGACCGCCTGCGCGACCGCGCTCGCCGCCATCGCGAGTCGATGCTCGTGCCGATGGGACAAGAGTGGATCTACCGGTATGAGGAGGAGCAAATGGAGCTGTGGCTTGCCGCCCTGCGGGCGTTTCGCTCGCGGCTCGACGCGTGATCCGTTGCATGAGCAACGCACACGCCACCTTACAATAGGCGACACG
>RFGE01000074.1 GCA_003696105.1 Deltaproteobacteria bacterium
GGCTGCGCGCGGCGCGGTGCGCCCGGGGGCGCGGGGCGACGCGGGCGCCCGTGGCTGCGCGCGGCGCGGTGCGCTGTGGGCGCACGACCGCTACCAACTCGGCGAGCGCGCCAAGCGCATCGTGTTCAACGGCGAGCAGACGGTCGGCCTGTTTCCCACCTTGTTTTTCGAGACCGGTTCGGGCCTCAACGGCGGTGCGCGCTTCATCTACCGCGAGCTGTTCGGCGACGGCAAGCTGTCGGCGCGCGCGGGCTAGCAGGCTGTTGCGTGTAGGCGCACCAGCGAGATTGCGAGATGCGAGGCGAGGTTCGGCGCACGCCCGTAGCGCACGAGGGCGCGTATAAACATACGGTACCGAAGGGCGCGAGGACGTACGCCGAAGATCGCCCGCAGATCGCGACCGCAGCCAGCGGCTGTGCGCAACAGCCTCCCGGGGCGGCCGGTACAAGCGGGTCTACGCGCTGCGCGCCGCCCCGCGGTGGAGGTCCACCTGGCGCGGGCGCCGGGCGGCCGCCGCCGCGCGATCGGCATCGAGCGCCGTTCGCGGTGAGCGCGGCTCGCGACGGCCGGCGGCCGCCGCGCGGCGATCCGGGCGCCGATCCGGTCTAAGATGGCGCAGCCATGCAACGAGCCGTCGACAAGGCGCGCGTGCTCATCGAAGCGCTGCCGTACATCCGCACGTTCCGGCGGCGGACGTTCGTCGTCAAGGTCGGCGGCCGCGCGCTCGAGGACCTCGCCCTGCGCGAGCGCCTCGCCGAGGATCTGATCTTGCTTTCGTGGGTCGGCGTCCACGTCGTCGTCGTGCACGGCGGTGGCTCGCAGGTGAGCGCGATGCTCGACCGGCTCGGCATTGCGGCCACCTTCCGCGGCGGCCTGCGCGTCACCGACGAGCGCACGCTCGAGGTGGTCGAGATGGTGCTCGGCGGCACCCTCAACAAGGAGATCGTCCGCCTGATCGACCGCCTCGGCGGCCGTGCCGTCGGGCTCACCGGCAAGGACGGCGGCATGGTGCGCGCGCGCCGCCATCGCGACGACCTCGGCCTGGTCGGCGAGGTCGCCGCGGTGGATCCGGCGGTCATCGACCACCTGCTCGGCGACTACATCCCGGTGATCGCACCGCTGGCCATCGGCGCCGACGGCGAGACGCTCAACGTCAACGCCGACCCGTTCGCCGCCGCGCTCGCGGCCGCGCTCGACGCCGAGAAGCTCGTGCTGCTCACCGACGTCGAAGGCGTGCTGGACGCCGACGGCTCGCTGATCTCGACCCTGCGCGCGACCGACGCCGACCGCATGATCGCCGACGGCACGATCGGGGGCGGCATGATCCCGAAGGTGCAACATGCGCTCGCGGCGCTCACCGCCGGCGTGCGCAAGGTGCACATCATCGACGGCCGCGTCGAGCATGCCCTGCTGCTCGAAATCTTCACGAACCAGGGGATCGGCACGCAGGTGGTGCGCGATCCCGAGGAGGGACAGCCGTGAGCACACAGCGACAGGCCGATCTGATCGATCTCGCCGGCCGGGTGTTGATGCAAAACTACCGCCAGCCGCCGATTGTGATGGCGCGCGGTCAGGGGGTCGAACTGTTCGACGTCGCCGGCCGCCGCTACCTCGACATGACGGCCGGCATCGCCGTGTGCGCACTCGGCCACGCGCACCCGGCGCTCGCGGAGGCGATCGCGCAGCAGGCGCGCACGCTCGTGCACACGTCCAACCTGTACTTCATCGAGCAGCAGATTCTGCTGGCCGAGGACCTCGCGCGGATTTCGTTCGCCGATCGCGTGTTCTTCTGCAACTCCGGCGCGGAGGCGAACGAGGCCGCGCTCAAACTGGCGCGCCGGTATCACCGGGTCGTCCGCGGCGAACCCCGCGACGTCGTGGTGTCGACCGACGGCTCGTTTCACGGGCGGTCGTTCGCGACCGTGTCGATCACGGGACAGGGAAAGTACCGGGAGGGCTTCGGCCCGCTGGTGGGGCCGGTGCGCTTCGTCCCGTTCGACGATCTGGATGCCGCCGAGCGCGCGCTCGCGCCGCGCGATGCGTGCGCGATGATCGTCGAGCCGATCCAGGCAGAGGGCGGTATCCACGTGCCGTCGTCGGGGTATCTCGCCGGACTGCGCGAGCTGTGCGACCGCACCGGCACGCTGCTGGTGTTCGACGAGGTGCAGACCGGTATCGGCCGAACGGGGCGATGGTTCGGCTACGAACACGACGGCGTCGCTCCCGACGTGATGACCCTCGCCAAGGCGCTCGGCGGCGGCGTGCCGATCGGCGCGTGCGCGGCGACGGAAGCCGCGGCGCAGGGGCTCGCATTTCGCGAGGGTGGGCCGGTCCCGCACGCGTCGACGTTCGGCGGGAACCCGCTGGCCTGCGCCGCCGCGCGCGCCGTACTGCGCACGATCGAAGACGACGGGCTGCTCGCGCATGCGGCCGCGGCCGGCGACGTGCTGGGCGCGGGCCTCGCGGAGCTGGTCGCAGCCTATCCCGGTTTGTGCGTCGACGCGCGCGGCCGCGGCTTGCTGCGCGGCATCGCGTTGGCGCGCGGCGCGGCCGACGTGGTTGCGCGGTGTCGCGACCGCGGTCTGCTGGTTTCCGTTGCGGGCGGCACCGTCGTGCGCTTCGCGCCCGCGCTCATCGTCGACCGCGCGCACATCGACGAGGCGCTTGCGATCCTGCGCGCGGTGCTGGACGAGGTGGCCGATGCGCGGTGAGCGCAAGCGCGATCTGTTGCGCCTCACCGATCTGACGGCCGACGAACTGCTCGGACTGTTGCCGCGGGCGGCCGAACTGAAGGCGGCGCGCCAGCGCGGTCAGCCGGTGCGCACGCTCGCCGGCCGCACCCTCGGCATGGTGTTCGAGAAGGCGTCGACCCGCACGCGCGTGTCGTTCGAGATCGGCATGGTGGAGCTGGGCGGCTACGCGGTGTACCTCACGTCGCAGGGCACGCAGATCGGCCGCGGCGAGCCGATCGAAGACACGGCGCGGGTGCTCGGCCGCTACTGCCACGGCATCGTCATCCGGACGTTCGCCCAGAGTCGGTGCGACGAACTCGCGCGCTGGTCGCCGGTGCCGGTGATCAACGGGCTCACCGACCTGCTCCACCCGTGCCAGGTCGTCGCGGACCTGTTTACCGTCTACGAGTTGCGCGACGGCGACGTTGCGGGGGCGCGCTACGCGTGGATCGGCGACGGAAACAACATGGCCAACAGCTGGATCCACGCCGCGGGGATGCTCGGGCTCGAACTGCGCCTCGCGTGCCCGGAGGGCTTCGACCCGGATCCGGAGGTGCTCGCCGACGCCCGCGCGCGCCTCGCCGACCTGGGCCGGGGGCGGATCGACATCGTCCGGGAGCCGGCGGCGGCCGCCGCCGGGGCCGACGTGTTGTCGACCGACGTGTGGGCGTCGATGGGGCAGGAGGAGGAGGCGGAGCGCCGGCGCCGCGCGTTCCGCGGGTTTTGCATCGACGAGGCCCTGCTGGCGCGGGCTGCGCCGGACGCGCTCGTGCTGCACTGTCTGCCGGCGCACCGCGGCGAGGAGATCACGCACGGCGTCATCGAGGGGCCACAGTCGGCCGTGTGGCGGCAGGCCGAGAACCGGCTGCACGTGCAGAAGGCCATCCTCGAGCTATTCCTGTCGGCCCCGCCGGCCGGGTAAGATACCGGCAGAGCGGTCTTGGCAGGTGAGGGAATTCCCCGAGACGATTCCCGACATCGGGAGTGTGCAGCAGAAGGTTCGGCCGAACCCGCACTTCGATCCGGTGCGGCACGGGGCGCTGACACACGAAGATTACTTCGTGCTCACCCGCATCGACGGCATGCTGACCGTCCGCGAGGTGATCCTCGAGACGGGGTTCCCGGTCGCCCGCGCGATCGACATCGTCCGCAAACTCAAGCGCTGCGGCGCCTTCTTGTTGCCGCACGAGCGCCCGTATACGCCGCGGCCCGCCGCCACCGCCGCCGCGGCGCCGAGCGAACGGGCCGCCGCCGCGGCGCCGAGCGAACGCACTCGCGCTCGCGCGGCAGGCCCGGCCGAGGGGGCTCCGTCCGCGGTTGGCACCGAGCCGCCGAGCAAGCGCATGCTGCGCGCACCGCTTGCGTTCGCTGACCTGTCGCTCACCGCCGAGGAGCGGGCCGCGCTCGACGACGACTCGGTGGCGTTGTCCCGCGAAGACCGCGAGCGCGTGCTGGTGCTGTTGCGAACCATCGAGCGCGGGACGCTGTTCGACGTGCTCGGCGTGTCACCGGACGCCGACAAAAAGACGCTCAAGCGCGCCTATTTCCGCGTGTCCAAGCAGTTTCATCCGGACCGCTACTACGGCAAGCACACGGGCGCGTTCGGCCCGTGGCTGTCCCGCATTTTCGAGGCGGCCAGCCGCGCGTTCGACGTGCTCAGCGACGACGCCAAGCGAGCCGAGTACCTCGACGTGCTGGCGGGACGGCCGCCGTCCGGGAGGACGCCCCGCGCCCAGACGCACGCCGAACACGCGCGCGAGCTGTTCGCGAAGGCCGAGCAGTTGGAAGCGGCGGGCGAGCGGATCGAGGCGCTCAAGTACATGGCCGGCGCGATCCGGGTGGACCCGCAAGCGCGCTACTTGCGCCGCGCCGCGCTGTGCGCCCAGGCGGCCGGCCAATTGAGCCTGGCGGAGGAATATGCTAAGAAGGCAGCGGGGTTAGAGCCTGACGATCCGTCGTGTGCCCGCGTGTTGGCGCAGGTGCTGCGGGCCGCCGGGAAGCTGTCGGACGCACAGCGCACACTCGAACACGCTCTCGCTTTGAACCGGCACAACGACCAGCTTCACACCGAACTCGAGCGCGAGCTACAAGCGGTTCGCTCCGAGCTCGCAACGCGGCGGTAGCGCCATGGCAGCGGAAAAGGTCATCGGAATCGATCTCGGCACGACGAACTCCTGCGTCGCCATCGTCGAAGACGGCACGCCGGTCGTGATCCCCAATCGGGGCGGCTACAAGACGACCCCGTCGATGGTGGCGATCGCCGAGAATGGCAAGCGGCTCGTCGGCCACATCGCAAAGCGCCAGGCGATCACCAACGCGGAAAATACCGTGTTCGCCGCCAAGCGACTGATCGGCCGAAAGTGGGGTGCCGCGGCCGTGCGGGCGTCGGTCGAGACGATGCCGTACCGGATCGTCGAGGGGCCGCACGACGACGTCCGCATCATGCTCCGGGACCAGGTGTTCTCGATCCCCGAGCTGTCGGCGTACATCCTGCAGGAGATGAAGATCATCGCCGAGGAGTACCTCGGCGAGGAGGTGTTCAAGGCCGTCATCACGGTTCCCGCGTACTTCAACGACGGGCAGCGCCAGGCCACGAAGGACGCAGGTCGGGTCGCGGGGCTCGACGTCATCCGCATCATCAACGAGCCGACCGCCGCCGCACTCGCGTATGGATTCGGGCGCAACATCGAGCGCAAGGTGGCCGTGTACGACCTCGGCGGCGGCACCTTTGACATCTCGATCCTCGACATCGGCAACGGGGTGTTCGAGGTCATCTCGACCGCGGGCGACACCTTCCTCGGCGGCGAGGACTTCGACCGGCGTATCATCGACTGGCTCGTGTTCGGCTTTCAGAAGGAGCACGGCATCGACCTGCGCAAGGACAAGATGGCGCTGCAGCGGCTCAAGGACGTCGCCGAGAAGGCCAAGTGCGAGCTGTCGAGCGTCCGCGAGACGGAGATCAATCTGCCGTTCATCATCTCGACGGGGCGGAACGAGGCGCTGCATCTGCAGACGACGCTCACGCGAGAGAAACTCGAAGAACTCACGTCCGATCTGATCGAGCGCACGATCGACATCTGCGGGCGCACGCTCGAGGAATCGGACATTCCCAAGGAGGAGATCGAGGACGTCATCCTCGTCGGAGGGATGACGCGGATGCCGCGCGTGCAGGAAGCGGTCAGCGAGTTCTTCGGACGGGAGCCGTGCAAAGGCGTTCACCCGGACGAGGTCGTCGCGCTCGGCGCAGCGATTCAGGGCGCGGCGTTGATCGACGAGCAGAACGACATCCTGCTGCTCGACGTTACGCCGCACTCGCTCGGCATCATGATCGTCGGCGGCTACTTTCACAAGCTCATCGAGCAGAACACGACGGTTCCGACGTCCAAGTCGCACGTCTTTACGACGGTGAAGGACAACCAGACGTCGGTGAAGATCCTCGTGCTCCAGGGCGAGAGCGACCGCGCCGAAGAGAACGAGCTGCTCGGCGAGTTCATTCTGACCGGGCTGCGCCGCGCGCCCCGCGGCGAGGTCGAAATCGAGGTCACCTTCCACATCAGCGCCGACGGCATCGTCAGCGTCAAAGCCAAGGATCTCGAGACTGGGATCGAACAGTCCATCACCGTGACGGCGACCAGCGGCCTCACGGAAGATGAGATCAAGAAGATGATCGAGGAGAACCAGGACTACATGCTCGAGGTCCGCGCCGGCAAGGACTTCGAAAAGCACCGCCATCAGGCGGAGCGCATCCTGGACGAGATCGAAGGGCTGTTCCCGCAGGTCACGGAGATCATCAGCGGCTCCGAGTTCGGGCAAGACGCGGTCAGAAAGGCGCGCGGTGTGTGCGAGCGAGCGCGCCAGGCGATCGCGGCCAAGGATACGGCGACGCTCGTCGACACCACCGAAGCGCTGACGCGGACCCTGAACATGTTCAAGGGTGTGGTGTCGAAGACGCGCGCCGGATAGCGCGCTTCGGGATGGGTAAGGGAGGCGACACGCTCGGGGGGCTGGACGTCGACGAGCGGCGGCTGGCTGCTCGAGTCGCCGACCTCACCCGACGCGGATTGTCCAAGTACGGCGAAGGGGACCTGGTCGGGGCGCTGTCCGACTGGGAGCACGCGCTGGCCCTCGATCCCGACGCGCCGCGCGCGTCCGAGTACATCGACTACGTGCGAGCGCACTTCGATCTGTTGGAGGAACAGTTTCGCGCCGCACGGGAGGCGGCCGCCGCTGCCGCGGCGCGCGATATCCCGGTGGGCGCACCGACGGTCGACGACGACGACGACGACGCATACGAGGCGATCGTGGTCACGGAGGATCCCGCCGAACCGGCGGGACTCGGCCGCGCGGCGCCGACCGGCGTCGCCGTCGCCGGCGAAGTCGACGAGGGGTGGGAACTCGAAGACTTCGTTGCCGAGCCGCTGCCGCCGGCGCCCGCAGCGCTCGGTCCGGGCTTGTCGGTCATCGCGGAGGATCTCGTCGCCGTCGAGGGGGGCGAGGTCGGCGACGGGTTGGCCGAGCTGGCAGCGGGCGGCGCGCGCGCCGCGTCGCGCGACGAGCGCGACCGTTTCGAGCGCGCTCGGACCGCGCCGGTGGACGCCCACGCGGCGGCGGTCGAGGCGGACTTCAGCGAGCTGAACGACGTGCTCGGAGGAGCGGATGCGGGCGCGATCGAGCACGGGATCGAAATGAGTGCGGAGCCGCCGCCGTCGTACGAGCGGCTGCTCGCCGTGCGCGGCCCGGAGGCGGACGCCGAACGCCGGCCCGGCCGCGACACCGACGACGAGCTGACCGTTCCGGGTGGGGACGAGCCGCCGCCGCTGTCGGATCGGCCGGCGCTCGCGGAGGACGCGATCGCCGCCATGCGCAGCCGGAGCGCGCCGGTAGGCGACCCGCCCGGCACGGGCGCGGCGGCGTTGGACGACACCGACGTCCGGTCGCTCGACGGCGCCGTGCGGGACGACCGTGCGCCGGTCGAGCGGGACGGCAGCGCGCACGTCCACGTGACGTTCCACGATCACGGCACTCGCGACGAGACGATGCCCGCGGTCCCGGCGCGCCGCGCCGCGGCGGTCGACCTCGACGAACTCGAGACAGTGCTCGCGCCGCCGGGCGGCGACGACGATACCGAGGACGCGCGCGAGCGGACGATCGAGCGCGGCCAGGCGGCGACCGCGTGGGCGCGCCAGGCGGCCGATTCGGACCTCACGCAGGCGGAGACCACGGAGCGCCGCGCCGGCGAGTGGTCGGGCGTGCTGTCGGCGGGGCACGCGACGGCGGAAGACGACGAGGTGACGCGCGATCGCGCGTCGTTCGGGCTTCGGCCGCCGACGCACGATCCGCTGCTCGGTCGAGAGCTGGAGCTAGACGGCGTGGGTGCGCCGCTCGAACTGGACCTGGAGCGCGGCGGCCCGCCGCTCGAACTGGACCTGGAGGGCGGCGGCGCGCCGCTCGAACTGGACGCGGGTGAAGCGGGGCCACCGGGGCAGGTCGGTGACGATGCGGGTGGCGCCGGCCGGGGCGGTACGGCGTCGGACTTCGAGCGGACGCGCGAACTGCCCGCCATCGACGACATCGAGGCGACGCGCGAGCGACCGGCGGCGAGGACCGCACGCGGCGAGTCGATCGATCCCGCCGACGACGTACCCGAGTATCAGCGCGAGGGCCGGCTGCCGCCGATCGGCCACGCGGAGCGGTTCACCGCGCACGTCGACGGCGCCAGCGGGTCCGGGCCGCGCCGCGCGCCGGCGGCCGGCACCTCCGCCGGCGATGCGCCGCTCGCATCGCGGAGCGCCGGCGACAGCGCGCACGGTGGGAGCGGCACGGACGGCAGCAAACTGATCACGGGCGACTACACCAGCGCGGCCGCGGCGGTCGTGACGGTCGACGACATCACGGCTCGCGTATCCGCGGAGGTCGACGCGGGCGCTCCGGCAGGCGAGGCGCCGCCGGAGCGGACGCGCCGGCGCGTGGCGGCTCTGCTGGACCGCGCAGTTGCAGCGCATGACCGCGGCGACGTGGTGGAGGCGGTCGTCGCGGCCGAACTCGCGCTCGAGGAGGCCTCGGACAGCGCCGTGGCACAGAAACTCGTGCACGCTCGGCGGAGCGACATCATCGAGCTGTTCGCCGCGTACGTGGGCGACCACCGTGCAGTTCCGGTGGTCGCGCTGCCGTCCCACGAACTGCCTCTGCACCAGCTCGACAGCCGGTCGGTGTTCCTGGTGTCCCGCATCGACGGCATGTTGAGCTTCGACGAATTGCTCGACGTGGCCGGCATGCCTCGGTTCGAGGCGTACCGCCACCTGTGCAAGCTGCTGTTGCGCGGGATCGTCGAGGTCCGGTAGCCTCGCGGCGATGTCATCGGTCGACAAAGTCGTGCTCGCCTATTCGGGCGGATTGGACACGTCCGTCGCGCTGCGTTGGCTTCGCGACACCTACGACTGCGAGGTCGTCGCGTTTTGTTCCGACGTTGGCCAGGGCGAGGACCTCGATGCGGCGCGAGCGAAGGCGCTCGAATGCGGGGCGGTCGCGGCGTACGTCGTGGATCAACGCGAGGAGTTCGTTCGCGATTTCGTGTTCCCGGCGGTTCGCGCGGGCGCGGTCTACGAAGGGCACTACCTGCTGGGAACGTCGTTGGCGCGGCCGTGCATCGCCAAGGGCCTGATGGAGGTCGTCGCGCGCGAGCGCGCCGACGCGATCGCGCACGGCGCGACCGGCAAGGGCAACGACCAGGTGCGCTTCGAGCTGGCGGCGTATCACTTCGACCCGAACATTCGCATCATCGCACCGTGGCGGGAGTGGAGCTTCCGCGGGCGCGCCGAGCTGATCGACTACGTGCGCACGCATGCGATTCCGGTGGAAGCGACGGCCGACAAGCCCTACTCGATCGACCGAAATCTGTTTCACACGTCCTACGAGGGTGGGGTGCTCGAGGATCCGTGGCGCGAGCCAGATGCCGACATGTTCCAGCGTACGCGCGACCCGGCGGATGCTCCCGACTCTCCGCGCTACGTCGACATCGAGTTCGAGGCCGGAAATCCCGTCGCGGTCGACGGAGAGCGGCTCGGCCCGGTCGACCTTTTGTCTCGACTCAACGCGCTGGCGGGGGAACACGGCGTCGGCCGCGTCGATCTGGTCGAAAACCGTTTCGTCGGGATGAAGTCTCGCGGCGTATACGAGACACCTGGCGGGACGCTGCTGCACCTCGCCCACCGCGCGGTGGAGTCGCTCACGCTGGATCGCGAGACGATGCGCCTGCGCGACGACCTCGTTCCTCGTTACGCGGCGCTCGTGTACAACGGGTTTTGGTACGCGCCCGAGCGCGAGGCGATTCAACAAGTCGTCGACGCGATCCAGACGCGCGTCGACGGAACCGCACGGCTGAAGCTATACAAGGGGGCGGCGCAAGTCGTCGGGCGCAAGTCGCCCCGATCGCTGTACCGCGCCGATGTCGCCACCTTTGAAGCCGACACCGTGTACGATCAGCGGGACGCGGAGGGGTTCATTCGCCTCAACGCGCTGCGCCTGCGCATTCTGGCCGAGGCCGACCGCGGATAGCGGCGCGACCGGGCCGCGCACCGCGTTCGCCGTCAATCGAACGGATCGAACACGTCGTCTTCGAGTTTTGCGCGGCGCGCGTCGTGTACATCGCGCACGTAGCGGACGAGCGCGGCGACGTACGTGTCGAACGGCGGGCAGTCGATCCCCGTGCCCGCGAGCAGCTCGCGCGTATTGCGCGTGTTGTAGAACACGAGGTGGTCGAGGGCGTCGAGGAACGCCAGCGGTCCGCGCGCGATGCGCTCGATGCCGGGCGTGTGCAGCAGCGCGCGCGCCAGGCCGCTCGGAATGAACCCCTGTGCCGGCGTCCGTCGGGTTTGTTCCGCGATCAGCGCGTACACGCGGCGCGCGGACAGCGGATTCGGATCGGTGAGGTGGAACGTCTTTCCGGCCGCGCGCGCATCGAGAGACAGCGCGTACGCGGCGTCGATCACGTAGTCGATCGGCGCAACGTGAAGCGGTGCAGCGCCGCGTCCTGGGAGCGGCAGGCGGACTCCGGGCGGCGTCGTCACGAACAGCACCGCCAGATAGTAGGGCCCGTCGAACTTGTCGATCTCTCCGGTGCGGCTGTCACCGACGATGATGCCGGGGCGGAACACCGTTACCGGAAGATGGCGCTGGGCCGCCCGCGCGAGCTTTTCCGCTTCGAATTTGGTCTCCTCATAGAAGTTGTGAAAGCTTTGGTTTTCGTCGAGTTCGTCCTCCATGACGACGCCGCGCCGCTTGCCGGACACGGTCGCGGTCGACCAGTGGCACAGGCGACGCAGTTGGCGAGCTTCTTTGGCCAGTTCGATCACGCCGCGCGTTCCTTCGACGTTGACGCGGCGCGCGGTGTGCCGATCGACGCCGTGAAAGTAGATCCCGGCCATATGCCAGATCGTCGTCACTTCGGCGGCAATCCGCGCGAACTCTCCTCCGGCGAGCCCGAGGTCCATGTCGCATACGTCGCCGATCAGCGGCTCGATCCGCGCCGCCTGATCGCTGGGCAGTGACGCGATGAAGTCGCGGGCCGCAGCGACGAACTTGTCGCGCACGAGCAAGTCCAGCCGCGCCGTCGCGTCTTCGGCGAGAATCTTGGCGGCCATCCGCCGCGCCGTGAACGCCGGGAACCCCGTGACCAGCACCCGCTCGTCGGGGCACTCGCCGTCTTCGGTAAAGGCCCGCTTCACTTCGATACCTCCTCCCAGATGCGCTCGACTTGCGCGCGTGTGTCGTCGACAGAGCCCGAGTTGTCGACCACGTAGGTAGCGACCGCAACCTTGTCCGCCAACGGAAGTTGGGCAGCGATGCGCGCGTCCGCCTCGGCGGCGGTGATGCCGTCGCGCGCCATGAGGCGCGCGCGCTGGACGTCCGGCGGAACCGCAACGACGATGAGCGCGTCCATCCACTCGTACAGCTTGTTCTCCACGATCAGGGCGGCTTCGTACACGACCGCCGGCGCGCCGCGAGCGGCGAACTCGGCGATGCGCGCGCGACTGCGCTCGGCGATGCGAGGGTGGGTGATCGCCTCGAGCGCCCGGCGCTCGTCGGGGTCGGCGAATACGATCGCGGCGAGGCGTTTTCGGTCGAGCCGACCGTCCGGGCCGAGTACGCCGGGGCCCCAGCGGCCGACGATTTCGGCGAGGGCCGGCTGGCCCGGCTCGACGACCTCGCGGGCGATGGCGTCCGCGTCCACCACCGGAGCGCCGAGAGCGCGCAGCATGGCCGCCACGGTGCTCTTGCCGCTGGCAATGCCGCCTGTGAGTCCGACGATCCGCGACACCGATGCGTCCCCGTGCCGCGGACGGTACCACGTCGCCGGCCCCCGCGACGCGGCAGCGCACGCCGCCGCCGGCGCACCGCGGCCGGTTGCCGCCGCCGCGCGCGCATGGTACGCGCACATGCGTGGTGCGCACTGTCGCCATCGCGGTCGCCGTCGCGGCTGCGTCGTTGCCGGGCCGCCGGGCACCCGCGGACGAGGCCGGTCCGCCGCCGGCGCCGTTCGTCGGCTCCGATGCGTGCGGCGCGTGCCACCCGGACGAATTCGCGCAGTGGCGGGCGACGGCTCATGCGCGCGCCGACCGCAGCCTCGGCGCCCGCGCGGGCGACCGCCGCTGTCAGGGATGCCACACCACCGGCACGGCCCCGGCGGGCCGGCCCGCGTTCGCCGGCGTCGGCTGCGAGGCGTGCCACGGCGCGGGCGGAGGCTACGCCGCGGACGACATCATGCGGGATCGACCGCTGGCCCGCGCGCTCGGCCTGCGCGACCTGTCGACCCCGCAGGCGCGCGCCGCGGTGTGTGCCGCGTGCCACCGCGACGGCCTGCGCATCGCGCGGTTCGATCCGGACGCGGCGTGGCAGCGGATCGCGCACGGCGCGTCTACCGAGGCGAGGAGGTAGATGCGTGCGCGCGCGATCCGCTCGGTTCGTGACCTCGGCCGCCGACCCCGCGGGGTTTCCGCCGCCCGATCTGCCGGAGGTTGCCTTCGCCGGCCGGTCGAATGTCGGCAAGTCGTCGCTCATCAACGCGCTGTGTGGCGCCGCGAACCTCGCGAAGACGTCGCGTACGCCCGGACGCACGCGGCTCCTGAACTGGTTCCGGGTCGCCCCCCCCAAAGGGGAGCCGCTTCATTTCGTCGATCTGCCGGGCTACGGGTACGCCAGGGTGCCCCGGGCCGTGCGGCAGGGGTGGCGTCCGCTCGTCGAGGGCTACTTGCGCGACCGCTCCGCACTGCGCGGCGTCGTCGTGCTGGTCGACGCGCGCCGCGGACCCGAGGAGGACGAGCGGGACCTGCTCGCGTGGCTCGCGGAACTCGGCGTGCCGGCGCGCGCCGTGCTGACGAAAGCTGACAAGCTGGCGAAATCGAAGCGAAAACCCGCCGCGTTGGCCGCCCAGCGCGCGCTCGGGCTGCCGGCCGTTCCGGCCCTGTTTTCGGCGCACACGCGCGACGGCGCGGACGACGTCTGGCGATTGCTGACATCGCTGGTTCGCCAGGGCCCCCGCCAGTAGGATGCGCTCGTGCGCCACCGTCAGGTCGAGATCGGGCCGATGACCGAAGCCGACCTCGATCAGGTCATGGAGATCGAACACGCGTCGTTTCGCGCGCCGTGGTCGCGGCAGGTATTCGCCGAGGAGCTTGGCCGCGAGTGGGCCTACGTCGACGTCGTGCGCCATCGCGAGGCCGGGGGGCGAAGCCGCGTGGTCGCCTTTTGCAACTACTGGCTCGTGCGGGACGAGGTGCACGTTCTCAACGTCGCCACGCACCCGGACCACCGGCGTCGTGGCCACGGCCGCCGGCTGATGCACCACGTCGTGGACTTCGCCCGGCGACATCGTTGTCGTTACATCACGCTGGAAGTGCGGCGCTCCAACGACGGTGCACTCGCGCTGTACCGCGAGTTCGGCTTTCGCTCCGTCGGCGTGCGCCCCAACTACTACGTCGAGGACAGCGAGGACGCCATCGTCATGTTGCTGGAACTCGACGTGCCTGGCGACGAGCCGGCGGGTGGCGGGTAGCGGGACGTCGGCCGCGTCAGAAGCGCAGCTCAAATGCGCGTACGTCGGCGGGCACGGTCGTCGGCTCGTCGCGCGACAGCAGCACGGCCGCGGTGACCGCGCCGGCCGCTACCGTACCCGCGATGGCCGCCACCCACCACTTTTGATACCAGGCCCGCGAGGTCGGCTCGAGCGCGGCGTGCACCTGGACCGCCGCGTCGGGCGGCACCTCGACCGACGCGCGAAACGCGGCGTACCCGGGCATGCGCACCTCGATGTCATAGCGGCCGGGCGCGCGCACCCGGATTGGCGGCACCGGCGTGGTGCCGCGCGGCATGCCGCCGACGAACACGCGCGCGCCAGCAACGTTGGCCGCGATCCGGATCGTGCCGTACCGCAAAAAGTCGGAGCGCGGCATGACGCGCCGTAGGTAGTCGGACACGTCGTCGTCGTCCGGGGATGCATCGCGCGCGAGCGCTTCGGCGACGCGCGCCACCACCGCGCGGCGGCGCACGTCGACCCGTTGTAACGTCAAGATGACGTCGCCAAACTCGCTTACACCGACGAGCAGCACTTCGTCGGCGCCTAATCGGCGCCCGATGGCCGCCACGCAGCGCGGCTCGCCCGCGCACTGGGCCACGTCGGCATCGATGTGTTCGGCGCCGGCGGCGCGCGCATCGTCGGCATCGATGATCCGCAGCGAGGTCAGCTTGCGCAGTAGTGTGGCCGCGCGCCGCGCGATATCGGGTACGGCGGTGGACCCGCCGCGGAATTCGAGCACGGCGACGGCGCGCTTGGGCGACGGCGCCGCCCGCGCAGAAAAGGCCGCGGCGACGGTCACTGCCGCGGCGATGATCGCGATGCGCAGCGTCATCGGAATCCGTTGAGCACCGCGAGCTGCAGCGGCGCGTAGCCCTCGCCGGTGACCACGTTCTGTCCCGGCGCCTGCGTGCAACTCCATCGGTCGAGGAACGCATCTGGATCGTAACGCAGGTCGCAGCGTGTCCGCGTTCGCTGAACGAGCGCGCCGGTGGATGCATCGACGAGCAGGTACTCCCACGCATCGAGATCCATCTCTGGAATGACCGTGACCGTGGCGAGGCCCACGTCGAGCAGTTGTGCGTCGCCGTGGTAGTAGCCGCGGTAGAGCACGCCGACGTGGTCGGCGCCGGGGAACACGGCCAGGTCCAGCGGCACCAGCCCGTCGGCGGTCATGCGCACTTCGGCGAACTGACCCTCATCGCTGAAGTCGTCGCTGAGCGCTCGCTCTTCGGCGGCCGGCAACTCGAGTACGGCGGCGTCCCGGCCGTCGAACGTCACCGAGCCGATGACCAAAAACGCGCCGCGGCCGCCGGTCGACGGCTGAACTCCGAGGCTCCAGATGCGCGTGTCGTCGACCGCCACCGCCACCGCGCCCCGCACACTCTGCATGTCGAGCACGCGCCCCGGATCCGACCACGGCGCGACGGCGCGCACCTGACTGGCGGCGTTGCACGGTGTCACGTATGCGATCGCGTCGGCCGTCGGATGCGCCGCGAAGTCCGTCACCGGCTCTCCCGGCTCGATCATGACGAGTGGCTCGCTCGGGTTATCGACCGCCACCGCGACGATGCGCGGCGACGCCGGTGCGCCGGCGCACGCGGCGCCCGGCTCCGCCCCGCCGACGAGCGCCCACGCGACCGGAGCGCCGCTGGGCGTCCGCGACCGCGCGGCCGCCACGGCGGTGACGTCGCCGAGCGGCACGAAATTCGCGGAGCCGGTTTCGCCGCGTACGTCGTCGAGGCGCACGATCGAAATGCCGCCGTCGGCGCCGCCGTGGCCGACGATCGCGTAGTCGTCGTCGGGCGTCACCGCGACCGCGCGCGCACCGGCCTGAAGCGGCACCGGCGCGACGTCTTCTGGCGCGTGCGTCGCGGTCGACACGAGAAACAGCGCGCTCTCGGAGACGGCGACGAGCGTGTCGCCGGCGGTGGTCGGCGCGGTCGCACGCGGGGGCGCCGGGAGTGCGAGCCGTGCCGCGTAGGGCAGGCCGGGCTCGACCGCCGCGTCGAACGCGTCGAGCCCGGCGCTCCCGGTGACGTACGCGAACGGCCGCCGCATGACGATGGGGATGGTCACGTCTTCGTCGGCCTGGACGTCGACCGGCGCCACCGCGCGCCCGTAGCCGATCAGCCGCTGGCTCGCGGCGCGCAACTCGACCGCAAGCCGCAGGCCGGAGCCGACCGGCAATCGCCCGAGGCCGACGTCGTGGCTGCCGTCGGTGACGCGCTGCGTGAACCGCTGGGGCGGTTCGCCCGGCACCGTCGCGATGAGCGAGATCTCCGCCAACTGGAGCGGATCGCCGACAGGGGACAGCGCCGGATCGTCGGGGAGCAACAGCTCGATGTGCACGCCGGCTTCGACCGCACACCCCGCGCCCGGCCCCGTCGCGAGCGCGAGGGCCAGCGCAGCGGCGCGCGCGCGCCATTGTCGCCGGCCGTCAGCACCGATCCGCATGGGCCACCGGTCGACGCTATCATTGTGCGAAGTGCGCGACAACCGTATGATTTTTTGTGTGCGGGGGTGACCCCGACCGGCGCGGCGGATGATCAGCGACAGTTTCATGACGGTGGACCCGGAGCTGCCGCAGGTATTCGGCCGCTATCTGCTGCTCCGGCGGCTGTCGCGCGGGGGGATGGGCGAGATTTTCTTGGCGAAGCACGGCCTCGCCGGCTTCGAGAAGCTCGTCGTCATCAAGAAAGTGCTGCCGCACCTGGTCGAGGACGAGGCGTTCATCAAGCGGTTCATCGACGAGGCGCAGGTCGCCATCAAGCTGCAGCACGCGAACATCGCCCAGGTGTTCGAGGTCGGCCAGATCGGCCACGAATACTACCTCGCAATCGAGTACGTCGAGGGGCGCGACCTGCGGCGAATTCTGCGCGTGCTGGCGGACCGCAACCAGCGATTGCCGATCGATCTTGCGCTGTTCATCGCGCGCGAGATCGCGTGCGGGCTGGCGTACGCGCACCGGCGCACCGATGCGGAGGGCGCGTCGCTCAACCTCGTGCATTGCGACATCTCGCCGCCGAACGTGATGGTGTCCTTCGAGGGAGAGACGAAGATCATCGACTTCGGGATCGCGAAGAGTGCGCTTCGCCGGACGGTCACCGATCCGAAGCTCGGGTTCGGAAAGTTCGGCTACATGGCGCCCGAACAGCTCGTGCGCGGCGGCGTCGTCGACCATCGCACCGACGTGTACGCGACCGGCGTCGTGCTGTTCGAGCTGCTCACCGGCCGCCGCATGTACGACCCCGGCGAGACGCCCGACTACCGCGCGCTCGCGCGCATGGTCACCCGCGGCGAGCACCCCTTGCCGTCGCACATCGACCCGGCGTTGCGCCCGTACGACGAGCTGGTCGCCCGAGCACTCCGGCCCGATCCGAACGAGCGCTTTCAGCGCGCCGCCGAGTTGCGAGACGCGATCCAAACCGCTCTCGTCGCCATTCATCCTGCGATGAACCACGACCATCTCGGAGCGTGGATGCGCTGGCTGTTCGCCGACGAGATGGTGAGCCAGCGCAAGCAGCTCGCGCAGGCGCTGGCCGTCGACCTCGCGCCGTTTGCAGCCGAACTCACGGCGGCGGGCGAGGGGACGGTGACCTTCGCGGTCGCCGACTTGCCGCTGCCTCCGCCGGCCGACACCGAGGTCGTGACGCGGCCGCATCAGCCGCGGCGCCGAGGGCGCGCCGCGGCGATCGGCGTCGTCGCGGCGGCGGTCGCGGGGGGGGTCGCGCTCGCGTTCGCCGTCGGCGGCGGCCCCCGCGCGCCGGCTGCGCCGGCGA
>RFGE01000075.1 GCA_003696105.1 Deltaproteobacteria bacterium
CCCGGCGTCGGCCACAAGACGGCGAGCGTGGTCATGGCGCAGGCGTTCGGCGAGCCCGCGTTTCCGGTCGACACGCACGTTCACCGGCTCGCGGGCCGCTGGGGATTGTCGCGCGCGCGCGACGTGGCCGAGACGGAGCGCGATCTGAAGCGGCTGTGGCCGGCTCCGCTGTGGCACGCGCGCCACCTGCAGATGATCTTTTTCGGCCGCGAGCACTGTCCGGCGCGGCGCCACGACCTGACGGCGTGCATGATATGTAGCTGGGCCGCGTCGCGGCGGCGCATCCGCGAGGAGATGGCATGGCAGACGACACGAAACGGGCGCGCATCGTCGAGGCGAGGCTGAAGCTGCGGGAGCGGCTGCTCGACCGCATGCAACGGACGCCCGGACTCAGCGACAGCGAGCCGCTGGGTTCCGGGCCGCCGAACCGCCACGGCATGCCGCGGTTGCCGATCGGACAATACGAGACGACCAAGTGGCCCGTGCTCGACCTCGGGGTCAAGCCGGATGTGTCGCGCGATGCGTGGCGCCTGGTCGTCGACGGCGCGTGCCGCCGCCCGCTCGAGCTGACGTGGGACGACCTGATGGACTTGGGGCCGGTCGACGACACGAGCGATTTTCACTGCGTCACGACCTGGTCGCGCTTCGACCTGCGGTGGCGGGGCGTGCGCGTGGCCGACGTGATCGCGCTCGCGGACCCCGCCGGCGACGCCGACTACATCATGTGCCATGCGTACGATGGCTATACAACCAACGTGCCGCTCGTGGAGGCCATCAAGCCGGACGTGTTGCTGGCGTTCGAGGTCGACGGCGAGCCGCTGCCGCGCGAACACGGCGGCCCGGTCCGCATGGTGACGCCCCAGCTGTACGCGTGGAAGGGCGCCAAGTGGATCCGGCGCATCGAGCTGATGGTGGAGGATCGGCCCGGCTTCTGGGAGGAGCGCGGGTATTCGATGACCGCCCATCCCTGGCGCAACGACCGCTACCGCTGAGGCGGCGGTCCGCGCCCGGTCATTGCGAGCGCGACCGCCGATCCCTGGCGCGACGACCGCTACCGCGGAAGCGGCGTCCCGCGCGCGGCCGTGCCGTGCGCTACCGCCGAGCCCCGGCGCCACGACCGCCGATCTCTGGCGCGACGACCGCTACGGCTGAGGCGGCGTTCCGCGCCCGGTCGTGGCGCGCGCGACCGCCCGCCGATCCCGCGCGCAATGGCCCGGACCCCTGCGGTGTTCCGCCGCCGGCGGCGGCGCGGCGGCGACGGCGGGCGTATTTTCGCTTGACATGGTGGCACGGAATGAATATTCATTCCACGAACACGCCTTGGAATGAACGTTCATTCCAGGGCAGTCCCCTCGTTCCATCCCCCGCAACCATGGAGAATCCCAGATGACCGCGACCTCTTCGACTCCGAACCGTCCGACCGTGCTCATCACCGGCGCCACCTCCGGCATCGGCCGCGCCACCGCCTTGCGGCTGGCGCGCACCGGCTTTCGCGTGTTCGCCACCGGCCGCAACGCGGAGGCGCTCGCCGCCCTCGAACGAGAGGCGGACGGCGGCCCCCTCACCGCGTTCCGGCTCGACGTGACGGACCCGGAATCGGTGGCCGCGGCCGTCCGCACCGTCGACGCCGCGACCGGCGGCTACGGCCTCGACGCGCTGGTCAACAACGCCGGCTACGGCACCGCCGGCCCCGCCGAGCTGTGTACGGACGACGACATCCGCGCACAATACGAGGTCAACCTGTTCGGCGCGCTCCGCGTCACGCGCGCCTTCTTGCCCAAGATGCGCGAGCGCGGTGCGGGCCGCGTGGTCAACGTGTCGAGCATCGGTGGCCGCATCACGTTCCCGCTGTTCGGCGTCTACAACTCCACCAAGTACGCGCTCGAATCGCTCACTGACGCCTTGCGCATGGAGCTGCACCCGTTCGGCGTCCGGTTCGTGCTCGTCGAGCCCGGCGTGATCGCCACCGGGTTTGCCGACCGGTCGATGCACGAGGTCGCCAAGTACCGATCGGCGGATTCGCCGTACGCCCCGGTCACCGATCGCGCCGACGAGCTTCGGGCGAAGACCGACCGCACCGCCGTCGGGCCGGAGGTCATCGCGCGCACGATCGAGCGCGCCCTGCGGGCGCGGCGGCCGCGCGCCCGCTACGTCGCGCCGTTTCGCTACCGAGTGGCCCTCGCGCTCATCGCGATCACGCCGACGTGGCTGTACGACTGGGCGATGCGCCGCGCCGTCGGGCTCACGCGCCGCAATCTCGGGCTGGCCGGCGGACCTCGCCCCGCGCTGCGCCCCGGGCCGGCCGCGCGCTGACGTGCGGGGGCCGTCCGACAGACGCCCGGCCCCCGCGCCGCGGCGGCGCCGCACGCGCCGCACGCGCCGCGCCCGCCGAGCGATCGGCCGCGCCGCGACCGCGCGCGGGCCCGCGCGGCCCGAACCGGAGAGAGCGCGCGGTGATACAACGGTGCCGCGATGACCTCCCCGCCCACACCGCGCGATCGCGCGACCGACAAGCGCGCCGCGATCCTCGACGCCGCCCTCGCCCTGTTCGCGGAGCGAGGCTTTCACGGCACGGCCGTGCCGGCGGTCGCCGAGCGGGCCGGCGTCGGCGCCGGCACGATCTACCGCTACTTTCCGAGCAAGGAGGCGCTGGTCAACGAGTTGTACCGCACGTGGAAACAGGAGATCGCGCGGCGCGTGATCGGCGCGCTGTCCGCGGACGCGCCCCCGCGCGCGCAGTTTCACGCGCTGTGGACCGCGATCGCACGGTTCGCTCGCCAGCACCCGACCGCGTTCGCGTTTCTCGAGCTGCACCACCACGCCGACTACCTCGACGCCGACAGCCGCCAAGTGGAAGATCGCGTCGTGGCCGCGGCGGTGGCCGTGATCGAACGCGCGCAGCGAGCGGGCGCCGTCCGGGCCGGTCCGCCGCTGCTGCTGCTGTTCGTCGTGTACGGCGCGCTCGTCGGGGCGGTGCGCGCCGAGGCCGAGGGCCGCATCCAGCTCACCGACGATCACCTCGCGGCCGCCGAGGACATGTGCTGGGCGGCCATCGCCGCGCCGAGCTGACCGGGCGCCCCGGGGCCGGCGCGCCCGGTGGTCGAAAACTCGCGCCGACGACGGACGCGTGTACGCTCGTTGCGTGCGCGAGTTTTTCCGAGCCGTCCACGACGTGCTGGACACGGAGCTGTTCACGCTGTCAGGCGTGCCCCTCACGGTGTCGTCGCTGCTGGCGTGCGCGCTGATCATCCTGATCGGCTTCGCACTCGCGCGCATCGCCGGCCGCGGCGTATTTCGGTCCGTCGTCAAGCGCGGGCGCGCCCCCGGCGTGGCCGCCGCGGTCGACCGCATCGTGCGCTACAGCATCTTCGCGACCGCGGTGTTCGTCGCGCTCGACACCATCGGGGTCAACCTGACGGCGCTGTTCGCCGGAGCGGGCGTGCTGCTCGTCGGCATCGGCTTCGGCCTGCAGAACATTGCCCAGAACTTCATCTCCGGCCTGATCGTGTTGCTGGAGCGGCCGGTCAAGGTCGGCGACTTCGTCAAGGCCGGCGAGGCCTACGGAGCGATCGAGCACATCGGCATGCGCGCCACCCGGGTCGTGACGCGCGACGCGACGACGATCCTGATCCCGAACAGCGAGCTGATCACCGCCCAGGTCGTGAACCTGTCCATCCCCACCCCTCAGGTCCGGCGCGAGGTGATGGTCGGCGTCGAATACGGCAGCGACACCGCGCGCGTGCGCGACGCGCTGCTCGCGGTCGCCGCGGCGCATCCGGACGTGCTCGACGATCCGGCCCCGGAGGTCCATTTTCGAGACTTTGGCGCGTCGAGCCTCGACTTCGCGCTGCTCGTGTGGCTCCGGAATCCGCTCGACGATCTGCGCGTGTGCTCCGAGCTGCGGTTCGCCATCGACGCGGCGTTTCGCGACGCGGGCATC
>RFGE01000076.1 GCA_003696105.1 Deltaproteobacteria bacterium
CGGCGCCCCGGACATCTCCGGCGAGTTCGCCGACGCCACGCCGATCGAGCCCGGTACGATCCAGGGCTGTGTCGAGGCGAGTGACGACGTCGACGCCTACGTGCTCCGGGTGCCCGCGGAGCCGAAGGCGGGGACGATCTACCGCGTGACGGTCACGACGGTCGAGCAGGCCGACTACACGGTCGAATTTCACGGCTTCACCGCCGACCGCGAGGAGTTGCCCGCCCGTGCCTACGCGAAAGAGGGCGAGCGCGGGGCGTGCTGGGTCCACGTAGCCCCGGCGACCACCCTCTTTCTGAAAGCCAAGGGAACTCTCTATTCCTCCTCCAGCGGCCCAACGCCCTATCGCATCGACATCGAGGCCATCCCCCTCGAGGATCCCGACGAGCCCAACGAGACCCCGGAGCAGGCGACGCCGCTGGCGTTAGACGCGCCGCACAAGGCGTACTTCAGCCGCATGGCCAACGGCCCTGCGCACGAAGTCGACACGTACCGCCTCGAGGTGCCGCACAAGGGGACGTTGCGCGTCCGGATCGCCGACACGCCGCCCGGCATGTGGGTGACAGCCCGTTTGTACAATGCCGACCGCGAGGAGGTCGAGATATTCGCTCAACGGAACCGCGGCGCCGTGGTCAAGGGCGAGACCCCGGTCGCTCCGGGCAGCTACACGCTTCGGGTGTACGAGGACACATACGACGACATCAGCGCCGACCAGGGAGACGAACTCCCCGAGCGGCTGCGGCGGCCCTACACGATCACCGTCAGCTTGCAATAGGGCGCCGGCCCACGCCGCCGCGACGGCCCACGCCGCCGCGCCGGCCCGCGCCCCGCGGCGACGGCCCGCGCGCCGAGGCGACGCGCCCCGGCGCGCCCGCCGGCGGCGCGTCAGCGGAGGCGCTGCGCCCGGTCGAGTTCGACGGACACGATCGCGGCGCCGTCGTCGCGCAGCGCGGCTGCCGTGGTGAGCACGCCCTTGGTGAACCGGTCGCGCCGCAGCCACTGGCGCTCGTCGCCGTCGACGGGCGCCAGACCGTGCGCGGCGAACCGGTCGCGCCAGTCGTGCCGCGGCGGCAGCTCCATGGTCTCGCGGACGATGCGGTCCTCGGCGAGGTCGCCGGGATCGCGGATCACCTCGACGGCCACGCGTCGCTCGGGATCGCCGATGCCCCAGGTGGCTCGCACGAGTTCGTGGATCATGCGGCGGCCGACGATGGCGCCGAGCCGGTGGCGGACCCAGCCGGTCTCGATGTCGATGCGGACGGCGCACACGGCGGCCCCGCCCACGTCGACCGTGACCGGCGCGATGCGCAGAAACTGCGGGACGCGCTTGACGAGCTGGCGCACGTAGCGGCGCAACACGTCGGTGCCGGCGGCGTCGTCCCGATGAATGAGGCGCCAACCGGCGGTGCGGGCGCGGTCGCGGGCCGCCGCGGCCAGTGCGTCCACGGTCGTACCGCCGGCGGCCGGGACGACGTCCACCGCGCGCACGCGGCTGCCCTCGGCGTACTTGCGGGCGAACCACGCGTCCTCCGTGCGCAGCGCGATGGTCCCGCCGGGCACGATCGCAGCGAAGTCGCCGGCGACGTCCGGCCAGCGGTCCGCGACCGGCGTGAGGTCAGCGACCGCCGGATCCGTCACGGCGTGAGCACGATGCGGCCGGACGCCGCCTTGGCTTCGAGCCGGCGATGCGCCTCGCGCGCCTGCTCGAGCGGCAGGGTCTCGTCGAGGACCGGCCTCAGCGTGCGCGCGCGCACCCAGTCGAACACCTGCTCGAGGTCGCGCCGCGTGCAGCCGTGCGTGCCGACGATGGCGATCTCGTTGAGGATGAGATAGCCCGGGTTGACCGGATAGCGGTCGACGGTGACGTTGCCGGCGACGACGACGCGCCCCATGGGCCGACACGATCGCACCGACGCCTCGAGGGTCGGCACGCCGACGCACTCGAGCACGACGTCGACGCCATCGACGCGGCGATTGAACGCGCCGTCGGTCGACACGACGACGTCGTCGGCGCCGTACATGCGCAGGATCTCCGCCTTGGTCTGCGACGACGTGACCGCGACGACGGTCGCGCCGAGCGCCTTCGCAACCTGGATGCCGTGAAGGCCGACGCCGCCGGAGGCGCCGGTGACGAGCACGCGCTCGCCGGGGCGCAGGTGCGCGCGGCTCGCCAGGCCGCGCAGCGCGATGCCGGCAGTGCACGCCAAAAAGCACGCCTGCTCGAACGGGATGCCGGCGGGCAGCGGCACGAGGCTGCCGGCGTCGGCGGCGACGAACTCGGCGTAGCCGCCGTCGACGGTGAGGCCGTACATGGCCATCTGCCGCTGGCAGCACGGCTCGTGGCCGGCCCGGCAGTAGTCGCACTCGCCGCACGGCGCGCGATGAAGATTGACGACGCGGTCGCCGACCGCAAAGTCGGTCACGCCGTCGCCGACCGCGGTCACGACGCCGGCGAACTCGTGCCCGGGCACGACCGGCTTCTTCATGAACGGGAAGCCGCCGCGGCGATCGATCACGTCCCGGTGACACACGCCCGCGGCGCGCACCTCGACGAGGACTTGCCCCGGGCCGGGCTGCGGCGTCGCGACCTCCTCGTACCGCAAGTTGTCGATGGGACCGGTTTCGTGCAGGACGACGGCCTTCACGCGGCGAGCATACACGTGCCGGGCGCGATGTCCACGGCCAAGCCGCGCCGGCCGGCGCCGGTTCCGGCTACACTCGCCTGCGATGCCGGCCATCTCGAAGGAAGACTTCAAAGCGGTCATGGGCTCGTTCGCCAGCGGCGTCACGGTGGTGACGACGGTAGACGGCGACGGGCGCAAGTGGGGGCTCACGGTGAGCGCGTTCAGCTCGCTGTCGCTCGACCCGCCGCTGTGCCTGGTGTGCATCGACAAGCGGGCCGGAAGCCTCGCGGCGCTCACCGGCGCGCGCAAGTTCGCGGTCAACGTGCTCAGCGACGCCCAGGAGAGCGTGTCGAACACGTTCGCGAGCCGCGCCGACGACAAGTTCGCGGCGGTGGCCCACGAGGCCGGCCCGGCGACCGGCTGCCCCGTGTTCCCGGGCGCGCTCGCGTGGATGGAGTGCGAGCTGCGCGACGTGGTGTCCGGCGGCGACCACGACATCCTGATCGGCGAGATCCGGTCGACGCACACCGACCCGAACGCGAAGCCGCTGCTGTACTGGCGCGGGGCCTACGGCGACATCACGAGCCGGCCGAAGTCGTGGTGACGTGACCGGCGCGACCCGGGACGGGCGGCGGTGACCGACATGGCACGCGAGCGGGACGATCGCGAACTGCGCGCCGCGCGCGAGCGCGCGATCGAGCACATCAGCGCGTGCTACGCGCACGACGTGATCGGCGTCGACGAACTCGAGCGGCGCGTCGGCGAGGCGGAACGCGCGGCGACCGTCGCGGACCTCGATCGCCTCGTCGCGGACATCGACGTGCCGCCCGAGGCTCGCGCGATCGTGCCGCGCGCTCCCGCGGCGATGGCGCGCGGCGCCGGTGAGCCCGCCGCGCCGGTGCTCGCCGGCGCGGCGCCGGCGAGCCAGACCGTGGTCGCCGTGTTCGGCGGCGCTGACCGCAAGGGCGCGTGGGTCGTGCCGCGCAAGCTGCGCGTGTGGGCGGCGTTCGGAGGCGCGGACATCGACTTTCGCGAGGCGCGCCTCGCGCCCGGCGAACACCGCGTGTCCCTGTTCGCGCTGTGCGGCGGCATCGACGTGATCGTGCCGCCGGGACTGCACGTCGAGGTCGACGGCGCGGGCATCCTCGGCGGCTTCGGCGGCGACGCCGGAACGGAGCCGCCCGCCGATCCGGACGCGCCGCGGCTCGTCATCACCGGCGTCGCGGTGCTCGGCGGCATCGACGTGGTCGAGCGACTGCCCGGCGAGTCGGGATGGGCGGCGCGGCGGCGGCGGCGGCGCGAGCGCAAGGCGCGCGCGAAGCGCGAGCGGGCCCGGCGACTGGAGGGCAAGAAGTGATCGGTCGCGACGAGGTCGTCGCGGCGGCGCGCCGGCTCGGCGACCGCGTGCAGCGCACGCCGGTGCTGCGCAGCGACGCGCTCGACGCGGCGGCCGGGGCCAAGCTGTGGCTCAAGGCGGAGTGCCTTCAACTCGTCGGCGCGTTCAAGGCGCGCGGCGCGCAACACGCGGTGATGCGGCTGGAGCCCGGCGTGCGCGCGCGCGGCGTGGTGACCTACAGCTCCGGCAACCACGCCCAGGCCGTGGCGCTGGCGGCCCGGCGCCACGGCATCCCGGCCGAGATCGTGATGCCGGTCGACGCGCCGGCGATCAAGCGCCGCGCGGTCGAGGCGCTCGGCGCGCGAATCCATCTGGTCGGCACGACATCGACGCAGCGGCGCGAAGCGGCGATGGCGATCGCGGCGCGGACCGGCGCGACCGTGATCGAGCCGTTCGACGACGACGACGTCATCGCGGGTCAGGGCACCGCGACCCTCGAACTGGTCGACGAGGCGGGGCCGCTGGACGCCCTGCTGGTGCCGGTCGGCGGCGGCGGACTGATCGCCGGGGCGTGCCTGGCGTGCGAGGGCACGGCGACGCGCATCTACGCGGTCGAACCGGTCGGGTGCGACGCGATGGGCCGCAGTCTCGCGGCCGGCGAGCGCGTGGTGGTCGACCCGGGGCCGACGATCGCGGACGGCCTGAAGCCGAGCCAGGTGGGCGAGCGCAACTTCGCCATCGCGCGCGCGCGTCGCCGGCGCGTTGACGGTGACCGACGAGGAGATCGGCCGCGCCCTCGTCGCGCTGCTGATGGCGGCCAAGGTGCTCGTCGAACCGTCGGGCGCCGCCGCGCTGGCGGCGGCGCTCCGGGGCGGATTGCCGGGCTCGCCCGAACGCGTCGGCGTGATCCTGTCCGGCGGCAACGTGGCGCCGGCGACGCTGGCTGACCTGCTCGCGCGCCACGCGCCGTGACACGCGACGCGGCGCGACCGGCGGCGCCGCGCGCGGCGACTCGGGCTCCCCGACTACAGCACACCACGTGCTGTGTCCCTGCCAGCTCCTGCTGCGTTGCTCCTCAGCACCTTGAGCCCACCGGGCGCCTTCGTCGCGCCGTGCCTGGGTTTCCATCGACTTCGCCCGAGGCGCACTGCATTCGCCCGGGGCGCACTGCATTCGGGGACAACCCCTACTCGGCGTACAGCGACTCGATCACGTCGGCCCAGTTCTTGTTGACGATGCGGCGCTTGACCTTCAGCGTCGGCGTCAACTCGCCGTCGTCGACCGTGAGGTTGCGCGGCAAAATCGCAAACTTCTTGATCGTCTCCACCTTGGCGAGGTCGCGGTTCATCGCGTCGACGACCGACTGGATCTCGGCGCGGATCGCCGGCTGCTCGTGCAGCGGCACGCTGTTGAGGCCGCGCTCGTCGCAGAACCGCCGCGCCGCCTCCTCGTCGAGCGTGACGAGCGCGGTGAGGTACTTGCGCTGGTCGCCGATGACGACGGCCTCGGACACGAGCGGGCAGGTCTTGATCGCTTCCTCGATGTTCTTGGGCGCGATGTTCTTGCCGCCGGACGTGATGATGATGTCCTTCTTGCGGCCGGTGATCGTCAAAAAGCCGTCGGCGTCGAGCGCCCCGAGGTCGCCGCTGTGCAGCCAGCCGTCCTCGAGCACCTCGGCGGTTGCGTCCGGGTCCTTGTAGTAGCCGAGGAACACGTTCGGCCCGCGCACGAGAATCTCGCCGTCGTCGGCGATGCGCACGTCGACGCCGGGGATCGGCGGGCCGACCGTGCCCAGCTTCGTCCGGCCGGGCAGGTTGAGCGTCGTCGGCCCGCAGTCTTCCGACTGCCCGTAGACCTCCTGGATCACGATGTCGAGGCTCGCGAAGAACTCGAGCACGTCGCGCCCGATCGGCGCGGCGCCGCTGACGAACGAGCGCCCGCGGTCGAGCCCGATCGCCTGCTTGAGCTTGGCGAACACGAGCCGGTTCGCGAGCGCGTATTGCAGCGCCAGCAGGCCGGACGGCTCCCGGCCCCGCATACGCAACGCGTTCGCGCGCGTGCCGACGCCGCGCGCCCACCGCACGAGCGCCGCCTTGACGCCGGTGGCCTGGTCGAGTTTCGCGGCGATGCCGGCGTGAATCTTCTCCCAGATGCGCGGTACGCCGAAGATCGCGGTCGGTCGCACCTCGCGCAGGTTGTCGGCCACCTTGTCGATCGACTCGGCGTAGTAGACGCACGATCCGGTGGTCGCCGGACCGTGGATCGTCATCATCTGCTCGGCAATGTGCGACAGCGGCAGATACGACAGCCCGACGTCGTCGGGTGTGCCGCCGTTGATCGTTCGCAAGCAGTCGGCCGTCCACGCCAGGTTCTCGTGCGACAGCATGACTCCCTTCGGCGGGCCGGTCGTTCCGGACGTATAGATGAGGGTGGCGAGCCCCTTGGGTTCGAGCGCGTCCAGCTCGGCGAAGAACGCGGCGTCGTCGACCGCGTCGCCCCGCGCCAGGAACTCGTCCCACGACAGCACCTGGTCGTCGTCGATCGCCTCGGCGTCGCGGAACGTCACGATCCACCGCAGGTCGGGCAGCTCGTCGCGCCGGGCGGCGACCTTGTCGTACTGGCCGCGGTTTTCGACGAACACGACCGGCGCCTCGGCGTGGCGCGCGATGTAGGCCACCTCCGGCGGCGAACACGTCGTGTAGATGCCGGCCGGCGCGCCGCCGATCGCCATGCACGCCACGTCCGCGATGACCCACTCGGGTCGATTGAAACCGAGGATGCCGACCGTGTCGCCGCGGCCGACGCCGAGCGCCATCAGCGCCTTGCCGGCGCGGCGCACCTCGTCGGCGTAGCCGGCCCACGTCGTCGGTTGCCACGCGCCGCCCCGCTTGACGTAGTAGGCGGGCCGGTTCGAGTAGCGCTTCGCGTTGTCGAACACCCTCGCCGGAATCGTCGTCGCTCCCACGGGGCGGACTATACCGATTGTTCGGCAGCCGCCGTGCCGAAATCGGCTACAGCCGGTGCAGGACTTCGGCGGCCGCGCGCTGGCCGGCGCGCAGCGCGCCGTCCATGTACCCGTTCCACACCGTCGCCGTCTCGGTGCCCGCCCAGTGCACGCGGCCGACCGGCGCGCGCAGCGGCGCGGACAGCGCGGTCCACACGCCCGGCCCCGCGCCGCCGACCGGGCAGCCGCGCGTCCACGGCTCGGCGTCCCAGTCCTTTTCGACGTATTCGATCGGATCGCGGGCGCGCGGGCCGAAATAGCGCGCGAGCGCATCGACGACCGTGCGCCGTCGTTCCGGCGCCGGCAGCCGCGACCATCGCCAGCGGTCGCGGCCGCACAGAAACGCGAGCAGACACGCGACCGCGCCGTCGTGCGAGGTGTTGTCGAACACGACCGACAGCGGCCCGTCGCAGCACACGACCTCGCCCGACAGCCCCCCCGCGCGCCAAAACGGCTCGTCGTAGGTCGCGAACACCTTGACCGTCGATCCCATCGGGTAGCGCTGCAGCAGTTGGTCGCGCTCGGCCGGCAGCGGCGGATCGAACTGGATGCGCGCGGCGAGCGCCGGCGGCACCGCAACGATCGCGAACCGGGCCGCGACCGCGCCCGCGCCCGCCGCGACGCGCACGCGGTCGCCGGTCTGCGCGATCGCGGTGACCGGCCGGCCGAGGTGCACCGCGTCGCCGAGTCGCCGCGCCATGCGCTCGGCCAAGCCGGCGGCGCCGTCGATGAACCGCGTGCGCTGCGCGCCGTCCTCGATGTCGACGAGCCGGCGCAAGCTGCCGCCGCCGTGCACGTAGAACAGAAAGTGCAACAGCGACAGCTGCTCCGGCTCGGCACCGAAGACGACGCGCGTGGCGACGTCGACCATCTTGCGGGCGCCGGCGGTCCGCAGCGTCCGGTCGCGCCACTGGGCGACCGTCTGGCGGTCCCAGTCGGCGGCTCGCCGCGCCGCGGGCGGCTCGCCGAGCGGGACGCGGCGCGCCATGGCGTCCGCTCGCCACAGCGCGTGGCGCAGGTCGACCAGCTTGGGCAGCGACACGGCGGGGATCGCGCCGCGGTAGCGCGCGAGCTTGCCGTCGAGGTCGAGGAGCGTATCGCCGCGGTGGTGCGTCGGAAACGTGCCGCAGCCGAGTTCGCGCGCGGCTTCCGCGACGCGGTCCTGCGTCGGGCCGATCCACTGGCCGCCCAGGTCGAACCATGCGCTGCCGAACCGGCGCCGCTCGAGCCGGCCGCCGACGCGGTCGCGCGCCTCGAGCACCGCCACGGTGGCGCCGGCGCGGCGCAGGCGGCGCGCGGCTTCCAAACCGGACAGTCCAGCCCCCACGATCGCGACATCGACCGACTCGGCGAGCTTGGCCATCGCGGGGCCATCGTATATCGTGCGGAGCGTGGGAGGGGAGCGCTTTACGCCCTATCAGCGCAAGCTGTTCGCCTTCCTCAGCGTCGCGTCCTTCTTCGAGGGGTTCGACTTCATGGCGTTCGGCCAGGTGCGGCCGCATTTGCGCGCGCACTGGTCGCTGTCGGAGTCGTTCGCCGGCAACATGTACTCCGTCATCAGCCTCGGGACGATCGCCGCGTACGCGCTCGTGCGGCTCGCCGATCGCGTCGGTCGCCGGCCGATGCTGACCGCGACGATCGCCGGCTACACGTCGTTCACGTTTCTGTCCGGGCTCGCGCCCGACCCGTACACGTACACGGCGGTGCAGGCGCTCGCGCGCGTGTTCCTCGTCGCCGAGTGGGCGATCAGCTTCGTGTTCGCCGCCGAGGAGTTTCCCGCCGCGCGGCGCGGCGCGGTCATCGGCGTCATCCAGGCGTGCAACGCGTTCGGCGCGATCGTGTGCGCGGGCGTCGCGCCGCTGCTGGTGCGGGCGCCGTGGGGGTGGCGGACGGTCTACCTCGTCGCGATTCCGCCGCTGCTGCTCATCATGTACGCCCGGCGTGGGCTGCGCGAGACGCGCCGGTTCGAGAGCGAGCGCTCGGCCGGCCACACCGGCGCGCAGTCGCTGTTTCGCATCTTTCGCACGCCGCACCGGCGCACCGTGTTCAAGCTCGCCGCGCTGTGGAGTCTGATGTACATGAGCTCCAACGTGGCGGTCGCGTACTGGAAGGACTTTGCCGTCACGGAGGCCGGCCTCACCGACGGCGAAGCCGGCGCGTCGATCGCCATCGCCGCCGTCGCGTCGCTGCCGCTGGTGTTCGTGTCCGGCCGGCTGCTCGACGCGATCGGCCGCCGCCACGGCGGCGCCGTGATCTTCGGCGTCGGCGCGCTGGGGACGGCGCTGTGCTACACGCTCGACGGCCGCTGGCCCCTCACCGCCACCCTCGTGCTCGGCGTGTTCGGCGCGAGCGCGATGCCGTCGGTGCTCAACGCGCTCACCACCGAGATGTTTCCCACGCACATGCGCGCGGATGCGTTCGCGTGGTGCAACAACCTGCTCGGCCGCGTCGGCTACGTCGCGGCGCCGGCGATCGTGAGCAACGTCGCGGACCACGTCGGGGCGCTCGGTCCGGTGGTCGCGGCCACCGCGGTGTTCCCGCTGCTGGCGGTCGCGCTCATGTACGCGCTGCTACCCGAGACGCGCGGCCTCGAACTTGAGCGCACATCGGCCGTCGCCGGATGACGGCCGGGCTCCGCCGCCGGTGCATGCCACCTGCGCGGGCGGTCGGCGGCGATTTCGTGACGGGCGTTACGGCGATGCGCCGAGGGCCGATCCCCACGCCAGGCCGAACGCGAGCAGCACGGGCGCAATCAACGGGAACAGGCCCCAGGCGTACGCGAGGACGAGGGCCGCGCCGGGCCGGGCGCGGCGCATCGCGTACGACAGCCGGGTCGCGACGGTCGGCCCCCGCGGGCGCGGAGCCAACCGCGACCCCTCCCGGAGGGCACGGGCCGGGGGGAGCTTGACGGGTTCCATACCTCAAGGATGCACGACGCGGCGGGACCGCACCACGACAAAGTGATTCTTGGCTATGATTTGTCGCTCCATGGGGGATCTCGCCCAGTTGTCCTCGGGATTCCGCCGCCGGTTCCTCCGCTACGCCGAACTCACCGAGCAGGTGCACCGCTGGGCCGACGCGTTTCCGGATATCGTCCGCGTGTCGTCGATCGGCCGGTCCGGCGCCGGGCGCGAACTGTGGCTGGTCACGATCGGGCGCGAGCCCGACCGCGTTCGCCCGGCCGTGTGGATCGACGGCAACATGCACGCGTCCGAGCTGTGCGGCTCGTCGGTGGCGCTCGCGATCGCCGAGGATGCGATCCGCCTGCACGCCGAACCGGATGGCGCGGTCCACGGCCTCGCGCCCCACGTCGCCGACACCCTGCGAGACGTGCTGTTCTACGTCCTGCCGCGCATGTCGCCGGACGGCGCGGAGGAGGTGCTGTCGACCGGGCGTTACGTCCGGTCGACCCCGCGCGACGACCGGCCCGATCGCAACCGCCCGCGCTGGCGGCGGCGCGACATCGACGGCGACGGCCTCGCGCTGCTGATGCGCGTGCGCGACGACACCGGCGAGTTCGTCGAGTCGCCCGACGTGCCGGGGCTGCTCGTCCCGCGCCAACTCGACGACGCCGGCCCGTTCTACAAGGTCTACCCGGAGGGCATCATCGAGCCGTTCGACGGCCGTACCATCCCGACGCCGTCGTACCTGTCGGACAACCCGATCGACCTCAATCGCAATTTCCCGTACGACTGGGCGCCGGAATGTGACCAGGCCGGGGCCGGCGCGTTCCCCGGAAGCGAGCCCGAGTCGCGCGCGGTGTTGGAGTTTACTTCCGCGCGGCCGCACATCTTCGCGTGGTTGAACCTACACACGTTTGGCGGCGTGGCGATCCGACCGCTGGGCAGCGCGCCGGACGCCAAGATGGACCAGGACGACCTCGCGCTCTACCGCCAGGTGGCCGAGTGGACCGAGCGCTACACCGGCTACCCGACGGTGAGCGGCTACGAGGAGTTCACCTACGAGCCGGAAAAGCCGCTCCACGGCGACCTCACCGAGTACGCCTACCACCAGCGGGGCTGCCTCGCCTACGTCGTCGAGTTGTGGGACCTGTTCGAACAGCTCGGCTTCCCTCGCACGAAGCGGTTCGTCGACCGCTACACGCACCTGGACCGCGACCACCTCGAGGCGCTCGCGCGGTGGGACGCCAAGCACAACGCGTCCCGCGCGTTCCGCCCGTGGCGGCCGGCGCACCATCCGCAACTCGGCGAGGTCGAGGTGGGCGGCCTCGACCCGCGGGTGGGCATGTGGAACCCGCCGTACGAACGCATCGACGAGGTCTGTCGCGGCCAGGCCGCCGCGTTCCTGCGCGTCGCGGCGCTCGCGCCGCGCCTGCGCGTCACGGCTCGGGACGTCGCCCGGCTCGACGACGTGGTGCGCCGCGTCGATGTCACCGTCGCAAACCTCGGCTACCTGCCGACGTACGTGTTGTCGTCGGCGCGCCGGCTCGACTGGAACGAACCGCTGGTCGCCGAGGTGGCCACCGACGGCTGCGCGCTCGTCGATCCGGCGTCGGCGCGGGTGGACGTCGGCCACCTCGACGGCTGGGGCCGAGGCAAGCACAACGCCGCCCTGTTTCACATGCACAGCCGGGGAACCACCGGCCGGCGCACCCTGTCGTGGGCGGTGCGCGGCGCCGGAGTCGTAACGATCCGCATCGGTGGCTGCCGGACCGGCTGGGTCACCGAGCGCGTGGAGGTCCCCTGACGCCGGCGATCCGCACGGGCGGGCGGGGGACTCCGATCGCGGCCGCGCTCGTGCTGGCGGTCGCGCTGTCCGCCTGCGAGCGCGAGCCGCTGGACGTGCCGTGCCCCGCGGTCGCGCCCGGCGACCTCGCCATCTCGGAGGTCCACGAGCAGTACGTCGAGGTGTTCAACGCGACCGCCGAGCCGGTCGACCTGGCCGGCGCCGCCGTCGTGCTGCAGTCCATCATGGGAGGTGATCCGGATCGCATCCTCGTCCGCGACCGCGGCGTCGTCGTCGCGCCGGGCGGCTACGCCGTGCTGGGCCGCACCGACGACGCATACGTGGATTACGTGTACGCGGTCGACTTCGACGACGAGCTGTACGACAATGCCCAGATTCGCCTCGAAGCCTGTGGAGTAGAGATCGACGCGGTCGTCGTCCGGGGGCTGCCCGGCGACGGATCGCTCGCGTTCGACGGCGCGCGCGACCCGAGCGCCGCCGACAACGACGACGCCGACCCGGCGGCGACCGGCTCGTCCTGGTGCGTGGACACCACCGGCGGCCTCGGGTCGCCGGGGACCAGGAATCCGCCATGTCCATGACACACGGGGTCAGATCCGCGCGCGCGCGCGCCCTCGCCGCATCCCTCGTCGCCGCCGCGCTCGCGTTCGGCTGCGGCGGCGCTCAGCCCGCGTTCGGCGGTCCGGCGCCCAAGCGCTACGACCGCAAGCAGCTCACCGACGCGCTGCGCCGCCTCGAGAAGCCGGGCATCGTCATCGGCGAGTTCCGGCTCGCGCGGCACGGCGTGGTCGACGGCGACACGATCAAGGTCGAGGGACTCAAGACGAGCCTGCGCCTGCTCGCCATCGACACCGAGGAGAAGTTCTGGCACAAGGAGGACCGCCGCCTGTACGACATGGGGTGGGAGTACTACCTCAAGGTCAAGCGCGGCAATTCGAAGAAGCCGGTGAAGATGGCGACGCCGATGGGCCACGAGGCCACCGCGTTCGCCAAGAAGTTCTTTGACGGCGTGAAGGTCGTGCGCCTGGAACGCGATCATCCCAAGGACATGCGCGGCCGGTACGGGCGCTACCTCGCGTACGTGTTCGCCAAGAAGAACGGCAAGTGGGTCAACTACAACATCGAGGCCGTCCGCGCCGGCATGACGCCGTACTTCATGAAGTACGGCTACTCGCGGCGGTTCCACGACGAGTTCATGCAGGCGATGGCGGAGGCGCGCGCCGCGAAGCGCGGCATCTGGGACCCGAACAAGCAACACTATCCCGACTACGACGAGCGGCTGCGGTGGTGGACGATCCGCGCCGACTTCATCCGACAGTTCGAGGAGGAGGCCGAAGGCCGGGACGACTACATCGTGCTCGGCCACTGGGACGCGATGAAGCGGCTCGAGGACCACATCGGCAAACCGGTCGAGATCCTCGCGACGGTCGGCGACATCCGGCTGTCCGACACGGGTCCGCACCGCGTCCTGCTCAGCCGCCGCCTGCACAACGACTTTCCGCTGATCTTCTTCGACAAGGACGTGTTTGGCACGTCGCGCATCGAGCGGTGGCGCGGCGAATACATCCGCGTCCAGGGCACAGTGAGCAAGTACTACAACAAGTGGAAGAAGAAGTACGAGTTGCAGATGGTCATCGATCTGCCCAGTCAGATCCGAGGCCCCATCCTGCCGTGGTTCGAGGAATATGAGCAGAAGTAGCTTGTGTGCGGTCGCGTTGTCGCTGGCGGTCGCGGCGTGTGGCCCGGCCGGAGACGACGACGACGATACCGGCTCCTGCGAGGGCGTGTTCGGCCCAGGCGATTTCGTCATCTCGGAGATCCAGGCCGATCTACCCGGCGCCGACGAGGCGAAGGAGTGGTTCGAGATCTACAACGCGACCGGGTTGGACATGGACCTCACCGGCCTGACCCTGGTGACGTCGAAAAACGATCTCACGGGCGAACGGACGCACGTGGTGACCGGCGGGACGGCGCCGGCCGGCGGCTATTTCGTGTTCGGCGGCGTGCTCGACGAGTTTCGCCCGAGCCATGTCGATTACGGCTACGGCGACGCGCTCGGTGACCTGCGCAACACCAACGGCCGGATCGCGCTGCGCTGCGGCGCCACGGAGATCGACAGCGTCGTGTACGACGCCGTCTCCGAGGGCGCATCCTACACACTCGACGGCGCGGCGACGCCGGACTACCTTGCCAACGACGATCCGGCCAACTGGTGCGACGGCCGGTCCGACTACGGAATCGCCGGCGAGTTCGGCACGCCGGGCGCGGCCAACGACACGTGCAGCGCGGCGACCACGTGCCTCGACGGCGGCACCGCGCGGCCAATCGAGCCGCCGGGCGCCGGCGACCTCGTGATCACGGAGGTGATGCCCAACCCGGACGCCGTGGGCGATGCGGACGGCGAGTGGTTCGAGGTCACGGTGATGGCGGACGTCGATCTCAACGGCCTCCAGGTCGGCCGCGCGGTCGACAGCCTCGAGACGATCGACAGCCCCGATTGCCTGCGGTTCGGCGCGGGAGCGCACGTGCTGTTCGCGCGCCGAGCCGACACCGCGGCAAACGGCGGCCTCCCGGAGGTCGACTTCACCTTCGGCTTCAGTCTGACCAACTCGAACGGCACCCTGGTGGTCGCACGCGGCGGCGTGGCGCTCGACGAGATCGCCTGGACGTCGTCGCCGACCGGCGCGTCGCTGTCCCTCGACCCGGACCACATCGACCCGGCGGACAACGACGACGAGGCCAACTGGTGCGCCGGCCAGACGGCGTACGGCGACGGCGACCTCGGCACGCCGGGCGCGGCGAACGACCTCTGTGCGTTGCCGGGCACGTGCTTCGACGGCGGTGCGCGCCGGCCCGTGGTCACTCCGCAACCGGGGGACTTGTTCATCACGGAGTTGATGCCCGACCCCGCGGCGGTCGCCGACGCGCAGGGCGAGTGGTTCGAGGTCTACGCGGCGCGCGACGTCGACCTCAACGGCCTCGAGGTCGCGGTCAACGGTGCGGTCAAGACCACCGTGACGAGCGCCGACTGCGTCCGCGCGACCGGTTCGACCTTCTTGGTGTTCGCGCGCAACGCGGACGGCGCGACGAACGGAGGCCTGCCGCGCGTCGATGTGGTGATGTCGGCGTCTCTGCCGAATGCGCCGTCGACGCCCGCGACCCTGTCGCTCGGCGTCGACGGAACGGTCATCGATCAGGTGTCGTGGACCGGCGCGGCGGTCGCCAGCGGCAAGGCACGCGAGCTGCGCAGCGTGCCCCCCGCCGATGCGAGCGCGAACGACGACGCCGACGACGACGCCGCGTGGTGTACCGCGACCACGCCGTATGGTGCCGGCGATCTCGGGACGCCGGGTGGCCTCCCCGACTGCAACTAGGGCCCCGACCGGCTCCCCCTGGTGATGACATGGCGAATCTACATCGCGTCGCCGCGCCGCTTCCCGGTCACCGAGGCCGACGGAACGCGCGCATCGCGCCGTTCGCCGCCGGCGGGGTCGCGATGTCGCTCGGTCGGGGAACGTCACCGGCACGTCAGGTCATCGCGATGATCGACGCGCGCACGATCGGGGCAGTGGGCGCAATTGCGGCGACCGCCGTGGCGTGCAACGCCGGTGCCGGCCCGACGTTTCGCGCGACGGTCACCGCGGTCGTGGACGGCGACACGGTCGACCTCGATACCGGCGATCGGCTGCGCTACCTGATGGTCGACACGCCGGAGCTGTCGTCCGGCGACTGCTACGCGGTCGAGGCGCGCCAGGCCAACGCCGATCTCGTGTTGGGCAAGGAGGTCGCGGTCGACTTCGACGTCGTCCGGGAAGACATGTTCGGCCGGCTACTCGGCTATGTGACCGTCGGCGACATCGAAGTCAACACGCGGCTCGTCGACCGCGGGTTCGCGTGCGTGCTTCACATTCCCCCCAATGGCGACGACCGGTTGGCGGAGTTCCAGGCGCTCGAGGACGCCGCTCGTGCGGCCCGTCGCGGCATGTGGGGCCAGTGCGCGGAGGTGACGTGCGACGACTGACGGCGGCCGCACTGATCGCGGCGTACACGATGTCGGCCAGGCCGAGCGCCGCCGCCGAGTACGAGGTGTTCATCGACGTCGACACCGAGCAGGACCTGTACAACCTGCTGGCGGACGGCGAGATCTCGGACGAGACTTACCAGACGCTGCTCGATCTGCTCCGGCGCGGGATCGACCTCAACCGCGCATCGCGCGAGGAGTTGTACGCGCTCCCCAACCTCACCTACGCGGAGGTCGACGCCATCCTGCGCTATCGTGCCGAGGCGGGATTCATCGACGATCCGGCCGCCCTGGTCGTCGCCGGCGTGCTGCCGGAGCGAAAGCTCGCCGCGATTTCCGCGTTCCTGATCGTCCGGGCGCCCGAGCGGGCCGGCGCCGCCGTCGACGGTCTCGTGCGCCTGCCGGCCGTCTGGGTATGGTCGACCGACGGCCCGCCGCCGGGGGCGCTCGAAGCGCGCGTCGGCGCTGGCGATCTCACGTTTGGCCTGGTCGGCACGGTGACGCGCAACCGGCTCGGTGACGTCCGCTACGACCCGGTGCGCGGAACGCTCACCGCCGAGCCGCCCGCGACCCGATTGGAGTTGCCCAAGGTCTACGCGCTGCTGTCGACCGACGAAGTCGACGCGATCGCCGGCACGTACCGGATCGGCTTCGGCCAGCGGCTGGTGTTCGACAACACGACGCGTTACACGCCCAACGGCATCGTGCCCGACGAGCGGGTGTTCCTCACGCGCGAGTTGACGCGGGCATGCAAGGAGTCAGCGGCCGAGTTGCCGTCGCCGTGCTCCGGCGACAACCGCTACGTCTACGACACGCCGGACTTCGACTGGAGCGAGGGCCTGTTCGGCGTCGCCGCCGGGCTCAAGCGTTTGCCGGCGGGGCCCGGCTGGTTGCAGACCTACGCGTTCGTGTCGGCACAAGCGCGCGACATCTACCAGTACGAGTTGTACGACCCGCGCGTGTGCGACGACCCCCGCAGCGACGCGGACGAGTGCGCCGCCCCCGTGGTGATGAAGGTGGGCGACGATCCGCTGGCGCGGTCGACGCGGTTTAGCTACCACACGCTGCCCGACATGTTTCGCGAACTCATCGTCGGCGGCAACGCGAGCTTCTTCTGGGACGAGCGCACGCACGTCGGCGTGACCGGCTACGGCGCGGACGTCACCTGGCTCACCCGCGGATTCGCGCTCGACTTTCAGGAGTGGTCGCGCTACCCCGCCGGCGGCGGCTTCGGCGCGGTGGGCGTCGACGCCGCATGGGGGAGCGGCCGCAACGACCTGTTCGTCGAGATCGCCCGCAGCGTCGACTCGGATCGCGGCGCCGGCGGCGGGTTCGCGGCGATTGCGCGCGCAACGACGACGTTTTCCCGCAGCGAACTCGAGGGGAGCTTGCGCTACTACGACGACGACTTCGCCAACCCCTACGCCCGGCCGATCTCGGCGCCGGATCGGTTCGAGGGCAACCGCGCCCGCGACGAGGCCGGCGCGCGCGTGAAATATACGGGGGCGATTGCCAAACGGCTCTCCTTGCGGGCGACGGCCGACGTGTGGATCAAGCCGTCGGTGTCGTCGTCCCCGCGCGTGCGGCTCGACGGGCGCGCCGACTACGACGCCACCGCGACGTTGCGGCCCGGCGTGTGGCTGTCGTACCAGAACAACGTCGGCCCGGACGAAAGTCAGATCGCTCCGGGCCAGCAGTGCGTATTCGTCGCGGGCGACTTCGATACGACGGATCTGGCCGAAGGCGAGACGGCACCGTGCGATCCGCAGCGCTTCAAGGCCGAGGGCCGGCTGCGCTGGCAACTTCGGCGGCGGCTGTGGGCGGCGACGCGGCTCCAGATGGAGTGGATCGAGACGGGACAGGATTTCTTCAAGAATTTGTCCGCGTGGGCGAGCGTGACCGGGTGGGCGACGGATTCGTTGCGCATGCATCTTCGAGCGCGCTATCGCTACGAGAACATGTGCTTACTGGGCGACGACGACTTCGAGGACGAAGACGGCAACCCGCTGCCGCGCGACGCGGGCGACTGCCTGGCGGCGCTGGTCGAGGGATCGGTCAACGACCGATTCGAGCGGTCCGTGTGGACGACCGCGGAGCTGCTGTGGCGGCGCGACACGCGCTATCGGGTGCGTGCCCGCTACGACATGGGCAAGCGGCTCGACGACCGCGACAGCACGGCGGCGCGCGATCCGTCGCCGGAGCACTGGCTGTTCGTCGAACTCGAGGCGCGGTTTTGATCCGGGGCGGAAGCCGGTCACGCCGGCGGCAATAGTTGCAGATCGACCCAATAGCGGGCCAACCGCGCAACGTCAGCAGCCGTGCGCGCGCGGTACATCAGCGCATAACGGCGCCATCCAGGCGCGGCGGGACTCGCTTCGCGGACGAGGTGTGCGTCGATTGTGAGCAAACCGGCGCCGATGCGCAGCGACAGCGGCGCGGACTCGCCGCGGCACCATGCGTCCAGCGGCAGCGCGGCTGCGGCGGGTTCGTTGACCCGCAGCAACAAACCGCCCGGCGCATCGCTCACCGGCACGGACATGTCTTCGCCGGCGGCCATGGCGTCGGCACCGCGCAGCGCGACGAGCAGCGGCCGCTCCGGCGGGATGGTGGCCCGCACGCACCGCCGCATGTTGCGCCCGGCAAACGGCGGTGGCGGCGCGGCGACGACCGCCGGCCCGTGGAATGCCGACGGGGGCTCCACCGCGAGCAGCGCGCGCACGCGCGCGACGAACTCGTCTCGGTGGACCGGCGCCTCGGCGACGTCGATCGCGCCGCAGTGCAGCAGCTCGGCGGCGAGCGGCAAGTCGGAGCGGGACGCGACCACGAGCAACCGGCTGCGCGGATTGGCGCGATGAGCCTGCGCGAAGAACTGGACGCCGCGTTCGGCGACGGCGGAGATCGGCGTGAGCAATACGTCGACGTGCCACGCGGCGGCGCCGTCGCTCGGCGGAACGATGTCGCACACCGTGCCGAGTTCGGCCAGCTGTCGTCTCGCCTCGTCGTCGAGCCCCGGAACCCCGCCCACGATGCCAATGGTGCAGTTGCGCACGGCAGCTTTGCTTGTCCACCCTGTCCTATGGTGCGGAGTCAACCATTTGGCGGCCGTCGGGCGCGCCGCGCGTCGCCCGGACGATTCCAATTCACCGGTGCAGCTATCGGCGGCGTCGCTTCGACCGCGTGGCCCGGCCGGTGCGCTTGGCCGGGCGTTTTGCGGTCAAGCGGTCGATGAGCCACGCCGCGCGCCGGCGCACGTTCGGGTTCTTGTCGGCGCGGGCGGCGCGCCGCAGGTGAGGCAGCGCCGCCCGGCCGACGTCGCGCAGCAGCAAGCGAATCGCACGCGACTTCGTCTTTTCGCTGCCGAGCGCGCGGATCGCGTTGCGGATAAGCGTGGCTCGGCGGCGGTACGAACGATCGGCGGCGATCGCGCGCCGGTAGTGCTGCATGCCGACGGTCCACCACCGCTTGTCGAAGTATGCGTTGCCCAGCAGATACGGGATGTAGGCGCTCCTCGGGTGGCGCCGGTGCAACGCGCGCAGTCCGGCGATCGCCTCGTCGCGCCGGCCCGCCGCGAGGAGGCGCTTGGCGTCGGCGACGGTGCGCACGTCGACGGGGGGCGCGGGGTCGGGAGGCTCTCGGTCGGGCGATTCGTCGTCTTCGGACGCGTCGTCGGGCGGGGCGGGAACCGGCGGCGGTCCCTCGTCGTCGGCACCGGCGTCGGCGGCGGGTTCCGCCCCGGCGGGGACCGGCGGCGCGCGGTCCGTCGCGGCCGCGCCAGCCGGTGCAGCGGTGGCCGCCGCGAGCGCCGGCGACGGGAGTCGGGCGGCCGCGCTCGCGTCGCCGTGCCCGTCCGCGCCCGTCGCATCTGCAACCGCCTCGCCGCCGGCGGCCGCGCCCGCGGCACCCGCGACTGCCGTGCCGTCCCCTTCCGTCCCCGCGTCCGCCGCGCCTTGCGCGACCGCGACGCCATCGCCGCCCGCGCCCGCGTCGTCGACCGCGCCGCCGGCGGCCGCGATCGCGCGCTCCGCGCCGCGGTCCGCCCGAGCCGCGTCGACCGCGTCGCCGGCGGCCGCGATCGCGCGCTCCGCCCCGCGGTCCGCCCGGCCCCACTCGCCGTCGCCCGCCTCCGCGCCAGCCACCGGCCCCGCGCGGCCGGCGTCGATCCGGACCCGGTACCATGCCGCGGCTCCCGCCACCACGGTCGCCAGCAGCATCCAGCCAGCGACCGCCGCCGCCCGCCGGCGGCGCCCGCGCTCGACAGCCGCGCCGTCGGGCGGGCGCGCGGCCCGAACCGTGCGCGCGAACGCATTCGGCTCCGGGATGGCGGCAACGACCGCATCCACCGCCGCCGCGAACTCGGCGGCCGACGCATACCGGTCCTCGGGGCGCTTGGCCATCGCCCGGTCGATCGCCGCCTGCAGCCCGTCGGGAAACGCCGCGCCGGGCGCCACCTCCGTCAGGCGAGGCACCGGCGCCTCCCGGTGCATGCGCAACGTCTCGAACGCGTCGTCGCCGTCGAACGGCTTGCGCCCGGTGACCAGTTCGAACAGCACGACCCCCAGGGCGTACACGTCCGTGCGCGCGTCGACCGTCTCGCCCAGCGACTGCTCCGGGGACATGTACGCGGGCGTTCCGACGACGAGCCATCCCTGTGACACGTCGCCGGACAACCCGCTGTCCCGCAGGGTCGCCAGCCCGAAGTCGAGGATGCGCGCGTGGTCTCCCGTGCCGGTGGCCTCGCTGAGCATCACGTTCGCCGGCTTGATGTCGCGGTGGACGATCCCCTGGCCGTGCGCGTGCGCGAGACCGGCCAACACCTGGCGTACGATGGCCAGCGCGCGGGCCGCCGGCAGCGGGCCGCGCTCGAGCAGCTCGCGCAGCGTGCGGCCGGTCGCGTAGTCCATGACGATGTACGGCACGTCGTCGCAGCCGAAGTCGAGCACGGACACGCAGTGCGGGTGGCTCAGCCGGCTCATCGCCAGCGCCTCCCGCTCGAACCGCTTCATGAACGTGGGGTCGGCCGCGAACCGCGGGTGGAGGAACTTGATCGCCACCGTGCGGCCGAGCTTGAGGCGCTCGCCGCGGTAGACGGTGCCGATCGCGCCCTCGTCGATCCGCGCGAGGATGCGATAGCGGCCCTGGAGGATCCGGCCGACGCGGGGATCCCGGTCGCGGGAGTCCACCCCGCGAGTGTAGTGCGACCGTCAGACGGACGCGAGGATGCGGGCGCAGCCGCGAATCGACCGCGCAATCTGGCGCGCGCGCAGGTCCTCGTCCCCACCGATCGCGCACACGTACAGCTCGCTCCCGTCGATGAGAAACCGCTGTACATCCGCGGGTATACCGCCGTCGTCAGCCAGCAGGACGCCCCGAAAGCCCCCCGGCTGGCGGCCGAGAATCGGCAGGTGCGCGGCGATTTCGCCACATCGGTCGGCCGGCCCGGCGGCGGCCAGACACAGCCCGTCTTCGTCCGCCACCACCATCGCATCGAGCCCGGCGTCCTCGGTACAGGCCTGGAGCTGGAACCCGATGGCCTCGAACACGTCGTGACTCCGCCGCCGTCGGCGATCCGGTAGCTTGCTCATGAGTCGGATCGTAGAGCCGGCGCCGGGGTGTAGGCAACTTCTTTACATCGCCACACACGCGCCCGACCGCTATGCTGCGGCCGCATGACCGCGCCGAACGAATTCGAAGCCCTCCTGTCCGAGTACGGCCGCCGCCGCGATCCGCGCGTGGGCGATCGCGTGAGCGGCACCGTCGTCTCCATCGGCGCCGAACACGTGTTCGTCGACGTCGGCGCCAAGGCCGAGGGCGTGCTGGACATCGACCAGGTGACCGACGCCGAGGGGCGCGTGGCCGTCGCGGTCGGCGACCCGATCGAGGCCACCGTCGCGCGGCGAGACGACCGCACGGGGCAGTTGATGTTGCGCGTGCGCCTCACCGGCGGCCGCCAGTCGTACGAGGACATCGAGCAAGCGTACGCCGACGGCCTTCCGGTCGAGGGGCTCGTGACCGGCACCAACAAGGGCGGCGTCGAGGTACGCATCGGCGCGGCGCGCGCGTTTTGTCCGATCTCGCAGCTCGACCTCGGCTTCGTCGAACACGCCGAGGACTACGTCGGCCAGCGGCTCGCGTTTCTCATCGCCAAGTACGAGGGCGGCGCGCGCCCGAACATCGTGCTGTCGCGCCGCGCGCTGCTCGAGCACGAGCAGCGCGCGCAGGCCGAAAAGACGCTCGAGACGCTCGAGGTCGGCTCGGTCGTGTCCGGCACGGTGACGTCGGTACGCGACTACGGGGCGTTCGTCGACATCGGCGGGATCGAAGGCATGGTCCACGTGAGCGAACTGGGATTCGGTCACGTCGCACACCCGAGCGAGGTGCTGTCGGTCGGCCAGCGCGTCGAGGTGGCCGTGCTGCGCATCGAGGAAACGGGAGATCCGAAGCGTCCCCGCAAGATCGCGCTGTCGGTGC
>RFGE01000077.1 GCA_003696105.1 Deltaproteobacteria bacterium
CATCAGGCTCCCCCGGGTTGGACCTTTGTAAGTTTTCGTAAACCCACAATGATCCTCCCGGTGGGAGTTTTCAACTCTTCAGACGGTGATCGATCCGGGATAGTAGCGGGCGCCGAGCGAGCCGGCGATGTAGCTGTGCGAGCCCGGGCCGACGAACTCGAGGGCGTACGCGAGTTCGAAGAACGCGTCCACCGGCGCGCGGCGGAAGTCCATGGTGAGGCCGAACGGGACGCGCACGCCCACGTGGGTGTGGCCGTCGTCCGGTTCCGGGTCGTGGACGTGGTGGTGGCGGACCTGCCCGCCGACGCCGATGTGCAGCGCCAGCTGAAGCGTCGGGTTGTGGACGAGGACCGCCGGATGCCACAGCACGTCGGCGTGCAGTTGCGTGCCCTCGATGTGGACGTGGTCGCCGTGATGGTCGTGGTGCCCGTAGTAGGAGGAGCCCACCCCGAACGCGAGGGCGATCGGGGCGTCGAGGTGGAGCTTGCCGGACAGGCCGGTCGGGCTGCCGAACATGAGTCCGAGGCCGAAGGTCTTGTCCGTGTGATAGGACGCGCGATGCGACGGCCGTGCGCCGGCGCGCGCCGGCGGCCACGCGACCGCCGCGACGACGGCCGCGCCGAGGAGGGCGAATCGTGCTGACCCCATGCCGCGAGTGTGGTGCAGGGGTCGTGCCGGCCGCAAGCTCCCGGTCGGACGTGGCGAGCCGGGAACGCTTCGGCTCCGGCGGAGCCGTTCGGTTCCAGCCGCCGGCGGCCGCGGCGACCGGGCGCCGGCTCAGCGGCGGCGGATCCGGTGGCGGCGGAGCAGCCGTTCGAGCGACTTCGGGTGGATGCCGGCGGTGGCCGCCGCGGCGCGCAGGTCGCCGCCGTGGGCGTCGACCAGGTCGCGCAGGTACTCGCGATCGAACTGGGCGCGCGCCTGCTCCAGCGGCAGCCAGGCCCGCCGCGTGCGGGCCACGGACGCGCGCAACTCCACGAGCTGCGTCAGGCCGTCGCGCGCGAGGGCGGCCGGGTCGGCCAGCGCCGCCGCCCGCTCGATCGCGTTGCGCAGCTCGCGGACGTTGCCCGGCCAGTCGTGGTGCGCAAGCGACGCGAACGCTTCTTCCAGGTGCGGCAGCAACCACCGCGGGTCGCGGCCGCCGGCGTCGAGCAGGTCGCGCAGAAAGTGGCCGGCGAGCAGTGGAATGTCCTCGCGCCGTTCGCGCAGAGGCGGGATCTCGATCGGCAGCACCGCGAGCCGGTAGTACAGATCGCTGCGGAACGCACCCTGGTCGACGAGCGCGCGCAGGTCGCGATGGGTGGCGGCGACGATGCGCGGATGCACGTCGATTTCGCGCGTGTCTCCGACGCGGACGATGCGGCGCGCCTCGAGCGCCCGCAACAATTTCGGTTGCAGGTGCAATGGTAGTTCGCCGATTTCGTCGATGAACAGCGTGCCGCCGGTGGCGCGTTCGAATACGCCCGGCCGGTCGGAATCGGCCCCGGTGAACGCGCCGCGCACGTGGCCGAACAGTTCGGACTCGATGAGGGTCGGCGCGACCGCACCCGCGTCGAATACGACGAACGGGCCGCGGCCGACCGGGCTGTGCGCGTGAATCGCGCGGGCGATGACATCTTTCCCCGTACCGGTCTCCCCCAGCAGCAGGACGGGCATGTGGGTCGCGGCGGCGCGCCGGGCGAGCGCGAACACCTCGCGCATCGCGACGCTGCGCCCGACCGCGTCGCCGAACCGGTCGTCGGCCGACAGTTCGACCTCGACGTCGCCGTCGAGCCGGCGCACGGCGATTTGGCTGTCGCCGATCGCGATCACGGCGCCGTCGTCGAGATAGGCGTCGCGCACGCGGACGCCGTTGACCGCCGTGCCGTTGGCGCTGTTGGTGTCGATCGCGCGCAGACCGCGGTCGCTCGCCTCGATGCGCAAGTGAAATCGAGACACCTTCGGGTCGACGACGACGAGATCGTTGGAGGGATGCGAGCCGATTGCCAGGCGCCTGCCGGACAGCTCGGCGCGGGCGCCGGCCGACGGGCCGGCGGTGACGTCGAACCGCACGCGGCGCACGCGCAGCGCGACGTCGCGGCCCGCCACCTGGACCACCGTCGTCGCGGCGCGGCGGGGATCGGTCGTCACGGCTCACGCGTCGGCGGGCTCGGCCCGCGTCGCCGTCGCGGCTTCGGACACGAGGCGGCACGGGTCGCAGCGGTACGTGAAGCCGTCGATACCGGCCGGCGTGGACCCGAGCGATTCGGTCGCCCAGGGGGCGCGGCACGCGGGGCACACGTCGCGCGCATCCTCGACTCGCCGCCCCCAGAAGTGGCGCAGGAAGTAGTAGGTGGCGATGCCGGTCACATCCTCGACCGCGCGGGCAAGCTCGCGTCCTTCCGTCGCCAGTGGGCTGTCGGGTTCCGATAGCTCGCGATACGCGGCGCTCTCGAGGCGACCGGACTGGATCCACAGCTCCTCGTGGAGCTGCGCGCGGCGCATCCACACGACCAGGTTCTCGCGAACGTCCCATCCGATCGGCAGGCGGAACAGCGGCACCGGCGTACCGGCGCGGCCCTCGCGCACCGGCGACGTTTCGCGGAACACGTCGGCTTTGAGGACGAGAGCCGGCGCTCCCGTGGCGTCGCCCGCGTCGGTGTCCGTTTCGTCGCCGACGATGCGCCACGCCGGCGGCTCGGCGCACAGCGCGCGTACCTGTTTCGCGGTCCCGGCGACGCCGCGCGACGCGTGGGCGTCGTCGAGCGCATCGGCCGTCGGCACGTGGAACGTGGCGCGCAATGTTCCATCGACCCAGCCGACGACGGCGCGGCCCCAAAGCTGGCCGTTGTTGCGGAGGCGGGCGAGCAGCGCGCCGGCCCAATCCTCCAACTCGCGGCGGCCGGCGTCGCCCGCATCGCGCGGGACGAACGTGTACTCGCACAGCATCGCGCGCAGTGTAGCCCGAACCGTGCGGGCGCGGGCGGCGCGCGGTAGCATCTGTGACGTGCGCGTCGTCGGGCTCGATGTCGGCTCCAAGACGATCGGCGTGGCGCTGTCCGACGAACTCGGCATCGCCGCGCACCCGATCGATACGCTCGCGCGCCGCGGCACGGACGAAGACGCGGCGCGGATCGCGGCGTTCGTCGCGGAGCGCGGTGCCCAGGCGGTGGTCGTCGGTCTGCCGCTCGAGCTGTCCGGTGCGGTCGGCCGGCGCGCGCGGCGGGTCCGCGTGCTGATCGACGCGCTGCGCCGCCGGCTGGGCGACGGCGTGCCGGTCCACGAGTGGGACGAGCGATTTTCGACCGCGGCGGTCGAGCGCGTCTTGATCGACGCGGACGTGTCGCGGGCGCGGCGCAAGCAGGTGGTCGACAAACAGGCCGCGGCGTACATCCTGCAGGGGTGGCTCGACGCGCAGAGGCCGTGACGCCGGGGCCCGGTTGTCGGCTCTGTGGTCGCCGAGTATGGTTTCCGAGTTGTCTCGCCGATCGTTTCGCATCGCGCTCGCCATCGTCGTCGCGTCCGTGGTCGCGGCCATCGCGGCGGGGGGCGTCGCCGTCAAGCTGGCGCTGGACTACCCGGACCGGCCGCACGCCGGACAGGGCCGCACCATCGAAGTGCAAATCGACCGCGGAATGAGCTTTCCGGCGGTGGCCGAGCGCCTCGCGCGCGCCGGCGTGATCGACCGGCCGAGGTGGTTTCGCCTGTACGCGATGCACCGCGGCGCGACGACTCGCGTGCGGCACGGCCGCTACCCGCTTCGCGACGACATGACCCCGCGCGAGGTGCTCGACGCGCTGTTGGCCGGCGTCGAGGACGTCACCGTGCCGGTGACGATCCCGGAAGGGCTCCACATTCTCGAGGTGTTCGCGATCCTCGACCGCGCGGGGGTCGCGCGCGCCGCCGACCTCGAGGCGGTGTGCCGCGACCCGGAGTTCCTGGCGGACCGCGGGATCGCCGGCGACACCTGCGAAGGCTATCTGTTTCCCGACACGTACCGGTTCCGCGCGCCCACGCCGGCGCGGGCCGTGCTCGATCGCCTGATCGAACGGCACCGCGCGGTGTGGCAGCAGGCGCGCCGCAAGCATGCCGCGAGCGTCGAGCGCCTCGAACGCAAGCTCGGCTGGACCGACCGCGAACTGCTGATCCTCGCGTCGATCGTCGAAAAGGAGGCGGCGGTCGACAGCGAGCGCGAGCGCATCGCGCAGGTGTTCATCAACCGCCTCACGTCGCCGTCGTTTCGGCCGAAGCGGCTCGAGACGGACCCCACGATCCGCTACGGCTGCACGGTTCCGCTTGAGAAGTCCGCCGCCTGTCGCGCGTGGGATCCGACGCAGCGGTTGCGCCGTCGCCAACTAGACGACGTCGACAACCCGTACAACACGTACCGCCACGAGGGCCTGCCGCCCGGGCCGATCGCCAATCCCGGGCGGCGGTCGATCGAGGCCGCGATGAACCCGGACGGCAGCCGGTTTTTCTACTTCGTCGCGCGCAACGACGGCACGCACGTGTTCTCGAAGACGTTGGCCGAGCACACGCGCTGGGTGAACCGGTACCAGAAGTGACGGCGCGATCCCGCGCGCCGCATCATGCGTCCGGCGCGCCTGCGTCCGGCGCGCCCGCGTCCGGCGCGCCCGCGTCCGGCGCGCCCGCGTCCGGCGCGCCCGCGTCCGGTGGCATGTCCGATGGGCACCCGGCGACCGGGGCGGGCAGTGCGTCCCCCGTCGTACCGGGCTCGATCCGGATCGCGGCGAACGTCGACCCATCGAGGTTGATGCGGGTCGGCCGCACCACGTCGCCTTCGAGGTCGCCGCAAAACAGGTCCTCCGTGCGGATAATTCCGTGCAACGTCAATTTGACGTCGACCTGCGCCCCGGTGATGCCGTTGGCCTCGCCCGGCACCGTGCTCTCGCCGGAGGCGTCGAACTGCCCCGCGCGCGACACCTCTGCCATGTAGGTCGAGTCGAACCCGTCGATCGGCTCGCGCGTATCCCGGTGCAGCGGCGTGAGCGTCATCGCGAGCATCGGGATGTCGCCGGATTGGTCGAGGGATACGGTCGCGCGGTACTGAAACGGAATATCCGGCGCGATCACCGGGCTCATCGACAACAAGAACTCGCCCGTGACGTCGGGAATCTCGTCGACCGGTGCCGCGTCGACTCGCACCTCGACTGCGGCGTCGACGACGTGCCGGCCGAATTCGTCGAACTTGCTCCGGGGATCCGCGCACGCGGCGAAGGCGCACGCGATGGCCGCCGGCGCGACAATCCGCTTTACTGACGACATACGAACATCCATGGCAAAAGGGGGGAAGGTGCCCGCGAGCCTACCATTCGCGGTCGTGAAACGGCAGTGATGGCGCTCGCGTTTTCCACGCCGTGTGGATCGGCGGCGTCGACGGCCACCCAGTTTGCAGGATGCAGGTACACCGGAAGCGGGCGTTCCGCCCGCGCCGCGTGGCCGTGTGGACCACGCGGTCGTACGTGCCGTTGTGCCGCGCGGCGTCGTCGTCCGCATCGGCGCTGGCGCGCGCCGCCCGCCCGCCGCTGACGCGCGCGCCGCCCGCCGCCGATCGACCCGCTCGCACGGCGCGCAGCGCGGCGCCGGCGCAGTCGCCGCGGGCTCGTCCCGCGCCGCGTGCGGTCCGGGACGCGCGGGCGCCGCCGCGCGAACCGGCCGATTCGGACGGCCGCGGTCGCCGCCCCGAATCGGCGGGGCCGGTTTGTGGGCGCGATCCGGCCCCCGTGGTACGGTTTCGGCCAGGAGGAGGAACCCGGCATGAGCCTCACCAGCAAGATTGCTGCGCTGCAGGATTACGACGAGTACAAGGAGCTCCACTGGGAGGGCACCTTCGAGGACTACCTCAATCTCGTCCGCAAGAACCCGCGTGTGACGCGCAACGCCTTCCAGCGCCTGTACGACATGGTCCTGTCGCACGGCCAGGAGGAGTACATCGACAACAAGAAGAAGGTCATCCGCTACAACTTCTTCAAGGACGAGCAAAACGGCGGGCGCGACGCGGTCTACGGCCTGGACATTCCGCTGATGCGCCTGATGAACGTGCTCAAGAGCGCCGCGCAGGGCTACGGCACCGAGCGCCGGGTGATTCTGCTTCACGGCCCGGTCGGGTCCTCCAAGAGCACGATCGTCCGGCTGCTCAAGCGCGGGCTCGAGGACTACTCGCGGACGCCGGAAGGGGCGCTGTACACCTATGAATGGGAGTTGCCCGGCGAGCTGGCACAGCTCGCGGGCGGGCAGGAGGTGTTCCCCTGTCCGATGCACGACGAGCCGCTGCGGCTGGTTCCGGCGCAGTGGCGCGAGCGCGCGTTCCGGGAACTGGGCCTCGGCAACGATGACTACCGCGTCCAGATCGTGGGCGACGTCAACCCGGCGTGCCGTCAGATCTTCCGCGAGCTGATGGGGATCTACAAGGGCAACTTCGAGAAGGTGATGTCCCACGTGCGCGTCAAGCGTCTCGTGCTGTCCGAGCAGGACCGCGTGGGCATCGGCACGTTCCAGCCCAAGGACGAAAAGAACCAGGACTCGACCGAACTCACCGGCGACATCAACTACCGCAAGATCGCCGAGTACGGATCGGACTCGGACCCGCGCGCGTTCAACTTCGATGGCGAGTTCAACGTCGCCAACCGCGGCATCATCGAGTTCGTCGAGATTCTGAAGCTCGACGTTGCGTTCCTGTACGACCTGCTCGGCGCCACGCAGGAACACAAGATCAAGCCGAAGAAGTTCGCGCAGACCGACATCGACGAGGTGATCATCGGTCACACGAACGAGGCCGAGTACAAGAAGCTGCTGAACAACGAGTTCATGGAGGCGCTGCGCGACCGCACCGTCAAGGTCGACATCCCGTACATCACGCGGTGGTCCGAGGAGGTCAGGATCTACAAGAAGGACTTCAACCGCGAGCGCGTCCGCGGCAAGCACATCGCGCCGCACACGATCGAGATGGCGGCATTGTGGGCGGTGCTCACCCGGCTCGAAGATCCGAAGAAGCACAACCTGTCGTTGCTGCAGAAGGCCAAGCTCTACGACGGCAAGACGCTGCCCGGCTTTACGCAGGACAACATCAAGGAGCTGCGCAAGGAGGCCGAGCGCGAGGGGCTCGACGGGATCTCGCCGCGCTACATCCAGGACAAGATCTCGAACGCGCTCGTGTCGGACAAGGCGACGAGCAGCGTCAACCCGTTCATGGTCATGAACGAGTTGGAGGCCGGGCTCAAGCACCACTCGCTGATCGCGAGCGAGGAGGAGCGGCGCCGCTACAAGGATCTGCTGACCGTCGTGAAGCAGGAATACGAGGACATCGTGAAGAACGAGGTGCAGCGCGCCATTTCGGCCGACGAGGATGCCATCGCCAAGCTGTGCGCCAACTACATCGACAATGTGAAGGCGTACACGCAAAAGGAGAAGGTGAAAAACCCCTACACCGGCCAGTACGAGGAGCCGGACGAGCGGCTCATGCGGTCGATCGAGGAGAAGATCGACATCCCCGAGAGCCGCAAGGACGACTTCCGCCGGGAGATCATGAACTACATCGGCGCACTGGCGGTCGACGGCAAACAGTTTGACTACCGCACCAACGAGCGGCTGCAAAAGGCGCTCGAGGCCAAGCTGTTCGAAGATCAGAAGGATTCGATCAAGCTCACGTCGCTGGTGTCGAACGTGATCGACAAAGAGACGCAGGAGAAGATCGACGTCGTCAAGCAGCGCCTCATCCGCGACTTCGGCTACGACGAGGAGTCTGCGACCGACGTGCTGAACTTCGTCGCGTCGATCTTCGCCCGCGGCGACGTCAAGGACTAGCATGACTCGCGCGTCGATTTCGCGTTCATGTCGCGCCGCGTTGCGGCTTTGGCGCGCGAATTACCGGCCGCCGGTTCCGGTTCGGGGCCTCGCGGGGTGCGAGCTGCGCACCG
>RFGE01000078.1 GCA_003696105.1 Deltaproteobacteria bacterium
TCGACGAGGGCGCGCCGGACACCATGGTGCACGTCACCGCGGGCGGCCTCGATTTTTGGATCGACGCCTACGAGGCGTCCCGGCCCGATGCGACGCCGTCGTCGAGCGGCTCCGCCGAGCACCGCGCCTGCTCGAACCCTGGCGTCAAGCCCTGGCGCAGCGTGACCTGGAGCCAGGCCGCCGCAGCGTGCGCGGCGGCGGGCAAGCGCTTGTGCACCGAGGCCGAGTGGCAGGCGGCGTGCGAGGGGCCGTCGGCCACGGCGTATCCCTACGGCGATGCGTACGCCCCCAACGCATGCAACGGCGACGACTACGACCCCGATTGCGCGCCGCCGGACGACGACGTGTGCCTGCCGTCTGGCACCGCATACGGCTGTCCGCCGCCGGCGTCGTCCGCGTGCGTGAGCGCCTTCGGCGCATTCGACCTCAGCGGGAACGTCAAGGAATGGACCGCGACCCAGGTGAGCGCGTCGCCCGTCGCCTACCGCATTCGCGGCGGGGCGTACGACAGCGTCGCCAGCGGTCTCACGTGCCAGTTCGACTTCGTGTCCGGGTCGGACACGTTCTCCTTCCCGAATTTGGGATTCCGCTGCTGCGCCGACACCGCCCCGTGAACTGCCGATGACCGAACGCCAACGCCACACGTGGTTCGCCGCCGTCCTGTACGCGGGGTCGGCGCTGGTGGCCGCCAACGCGCGCGGCGACAGCGTCGCCCAAGTGCAGACTTCCAAGCGCATCACCGCGGAAACCGTCGCGCTGATCGACCCCGAGAGCGGCACGTCGACGGGCGGCGGCAGCTCGGAAGTCCGGCTGGCCGTTGGCGACGTCATCACGTTCCGGTTTCAGTTCACACCGGTGCCGAACGGGGCCGTGCGCGGTCTCGGCGGCTACATCACGGACTACATCCCACCGAACACCCAGGTCGTCGGCGCGCGCATCGTCGACCGGTTCGGCAACACGGTCACCCCCCGGCCGGGCGGCCTCACCGCCGACGGATGGGGGCAGCGCGGCCCCGGCAACTTTCCTCCGCCGCTGCAAGAGGGGTCGATGTCGCAGCTTTACGCGGACACAGGCATCTTCTTTTCCACCGATCCGCGCACGGCTCGCAACCCGAGCGACCAACTCATCACGGTGTTCAACGGCATTCCGATGAACCCGCCGCCGACCGGTGGCAATCAACTCGACGAGCGGCTCGGCATTCCCAACGGGGGCACGCTCTACGCGCACAACCAGTGGGACTGGGTGCAGACGATGGCGTTTGGGACCAAAGGCGAACTCGGCCCTCCGGTCGGCGGGGACATCCGGGTCGACGGCAAGGGCAACACGCCGCACCGCTACGGCTCCGCCGTCGCCGGGCCCGACACGTGGTACGGACTCGAGGCGACGCAGACCGGCGCGGACTTGATCGAAGCGGCCGGCAACACGGGACCGTGGCAACGCATCTACTACCCCGGGTCGACCACCGGCGTCGGGTCGGCCGCGACCGGCGCGGGCACGGCGACGCGCGTCGGCGTGCCCACCGCGGCCGGCTGGGACCTGTCAGTCGACAATCCACTGCCGGTCGGCACGAACGCGGTGCGCTACGCCGTCGGCGAGTTGGTCGTCGGCGAGGAGTACTTCGCCGAGATCTCGCTGAAGGTGCTCGGGTTGCCGCTCGACCCGGGGTTGGGAACCAGCGGAGCAAACGCAAACTGCGCCGAGGTGTTCGGCGGCGACGGCTCAGCCACGTCTGAGACCAAGGGCGGCAAGGACAACCCATGGCGATATTTCGTGCCGTCGCCCGCGTGCGTGCGCCTCGACCTGTTGTTCGAGGTCGACGTCGACAAGATCCTCGCCGTCGTCGGCGATCAGCTCACCTATACGATCCGCGTCAAGAACCTGTCGCTGTCGAACCATACGAACGTGGTGATCACCGATACGTACGAAACCGGCGAGGTGAGCTTCGTGAGCGCGACCGGCGCTCCGGCGGTGGACACCGGCACCGGCACGATCACGTGGACGATCCCGACCCTCGCGCCGTCGGACGAGTACACGTTTACGGTAGTGGTCGATGTGACCGGTACCGGCGACGGCTCGACCCTGAACCGAGGAACATTCGTGTCCACCGAATTGCCGGCCGGCTTTTCGACGATCGCGCTCACGGACCTCGGGCAGCGGGCCTTGCTCCACCTCGACCTCACGCCGTCGCCGTCGGCGGCCATGCCTGGCGCCACGGTTTCCTTTACCGGGACGATCCGCAACGACGGCAACGGCGATACCGCGATCGACGGCCAATCGGCCTACGTCGTCACGCTTCCGCCCGGATTCTCGATCGTGCCGGGAACGAGCCGGATCGACGGCTCCCCGGTGCCCGATCCGACCGGGCCTGGCCCGCGCTACACGTACACCAGCGGCCTGGTCGCGCCGGCTGCCGGAGCTTCGGTCACGCTGACGTTCGACGCGGCGATCGACCCGACCGTGTCGACGGGGATCTATACGAGTTGCCTCGAGACGTGGCTACGCGACGTCGGGTTCGGCAAGGACATCAACGATGCGCGCTGCACACTCGGCGCGATCGCGGTCGGCGCCCAGCGCAGCGATCCGCCGGTGGTGCAGGCCCCCCTCGTCACCGGCGACACCTGCGTGTCCGGTACGACGACCGAGGCGGACGGCACGCTGATCGAAGTGCTGGTCAACGGCATCATCCGCGGCACGGCGACAGCCGCGGGCGGCACGTGGACGGTATGCGGTCTGCCCGCGCTGTACGGCGGCCAGCACGTCACCGCAACCGCCACCGCCCCCGGTGAGTTGCAGAGCCCCGAGTCCGCGCCGGTGATCGTGGACGGTCGCTACGCGTGCAACGACGGGGCCGACAACGACGGCGACGGCATCGCCGACTTCCCCGGCGACCCCGGCTGCGCCGATCCGGTGGACGACGACGAGACCGACGTACCGCCGGAGTGCTCCGACGGCATCGACAACGACGGCGACGGCGCCACGGATTTCCCGGACGACCCCTCCTGTTCGAACGCGGACGACACGACGGAGTCCGGCTTGCCGGAGTGCTCCGACGGCATCGACAACGACGGCGACGGCGCGGCCGACTTTCCGGCCGACACCGGCTGCAGCGACGCGAACGACGCCAACGAGATCGACTTTGCGGCGTGCCAAAACGGCGTCGACGACGATGGCGACGGGTTCGTCGACTTCCCGGATGACCCCGGTTGCCACTCGGCGTTCGACGATGACGAGGTGGACCTGTCGTTCACGCCAGGCGACATCCGGGCACGGATGCTGCTCGTGTTCGACACGTCTGGCTCGATGAACTGGAACACGTGCGGGCAGAACACGTTCACCGGCGGCGACGGCTCGCTCGAATGCCCAGGCGCCGACGTGGCGTGCTCCGAATGCTCGGCGTCCGGCTGCGGAGACGGTATGGCGAACGACAGCCGGCTCGCGAAGGTCAAGGCCGGCATCACGAACGTCATATCGGGCTTCGGCGAAGTCGACTACGCGCTCATGCGCTTCCACCAGCGCGCGACGGCGTTCGCGTGCCCGCGCTCCAATGCCAGCCTCGGTGCCGGCGGATGGCAAGGCGGCGGCGCGGCGCCTTGTGGCGGTGGCTTCGCGGCAGGCGACCTGCTCGTGTCGTTCGCCGACGACAACAAGAACACGATCCTGCGGTGGATCGACGGACAGTCCAACTATGCCGGAACGCCGCCGCCCGGAATGGACTGGGAGTTGCGCGGCACCGGCACGACGCCGATCGCCGGGACGCTGGCGTCCGCGCTCGCGTACCTGTCGTCGGTCCAGGCCGCCGACCCGGTCGTGTCGTGCCGGCCCTACCGCGTCATCCTCGTTACGGACGGAGAGGAGACGTGCGGCGGAGACCCCGAGGCGGCGGCCGCCGCACTTCTGGCGGCCGGCATCCCGGTTCACGTCATCGGCTTCGCCACGACCGACCCGTCGATCGTCGCCAATCTCGACGCGATCGCAACGGCGGGCGGCACCGGCGCCGCGATCGTGGTGAGCGATGACGCGGCACTGTCGGCCGCGATGGCCGACATCATCACGGACACGGTGCTCGTCGAGCAGTGCAATGGACTCGACGACGACTGTGACGGCGAGATCGACGAGGACTTCCCGGACCTCGGCGCAACCTGCGACAACGGCGAACTCGGCGTGTGCCGCACGACCGGAACGCGCGTGTGCCGGGCCGACGGCGCGGGCACCACGTGCAA
>RFGE01000079.1 GCA_003696105.1 Deltaproteobacteria bacterium
ATCGCTTCGCCGCCGGGCAACGCCGTGAGCAGGACGTCGACGTCGCCGGCGGCGACGCGTGCGGCGATCGTGTCGACGCGATCGTCGGGGGCGACTTCGTAGCCGAGGTCGACGCACAATTCCGCCGCGCGCGCGCGGTGCGTCGCCGCGGTCTCGGCGATCGCGACGACGCCGCGGTGCGCGACGCGCGGTGCGCGGCGGCGCGCGGACGCCGGCGCGCCGGGCGACGGTCGCGCGCCGTCGTCGCCGGCGGCCCGGGGCTGCGCGACGGCGGCCGAACCGGGCGTGTCGTCGCGCGCGCCGCCGTCGTGCTGCGCGCGGCTCGCCCGGCTCCGCTTCGAGGGCGCGCGCGCCTTGCCGCCCGGCGACGTGCTCGCGCGCTTGGTCTTTCCTCGCTTACGCTGGCTCTGGCTCGCGGTCTTCTTCCGGCTCATGTACGTGCTCCACGGTGCAGTCGAGCCGTCCCCGCGCCAACACCACGCCGATTCCGTCGCCCGGGGCGACCGACCGCGCATCGGTGATCACGCGGTCGCCCGCGCGCGCGATCGCGTAGCCTCGGTCGAGCGTGCGCAGCGGGCTCAACGCGTCCAGGCGCGCCGCCAGCTCGGCCAGGTCGCGGCCGGCCGCCGTGCGCCGCCGGTCGAATGCCGCGGCGGCCGCGGCCTCGAGCTGCCGGACTTCGCCGCGGTGTCGTTCGAGCCGCGCGCGCGGGTGGTGCAACTCGACGCGGCGCTGTAGCTCGGCCAGGTCGCGCCGGCGCGTCGCGACGGCCGTGGCGATCGCGCGCTGCGCGGCCGCGGTCCAGCGATCGATCCGCTGGCGTTCATCGCGGACGCGCACGATCAGCTCGCGGGCCAGCCGCCGCTCGAGCTTGACCAGCGCGTCGACCAGCTCGTCGCGCACGGGGACCGCGAGTTCGCCGGCCTGCGACGGCGTCGCCGCGCGGCAGTCGGCGGCGAGGTCGGCGAGCGTGACGTCTACTTCGTGTCCCACGGCGCTGATCACCGGCACGGGGCAGGCCGCAATCGCGCGCACCACGCGCTCGTCATTGAACGCCGCCAGGTCGGCGGCCGAGCCGCCGCCGCGACCGACGATCACGACGTCGACCGGATGTCGTACGATCGCTTCGAGCGCCGCGACGATCTGCTCTGGCGCGGCCGCGCCTTGCACTTGCGCGTCGGCAACGAGAATCGGCACCGGGAACCGACGGTGCACGACCCGCACGATGTCGTGCACCGCCGCGCCCGAGCGCGACGTGACCACGCCGATCCGCCGCGGCAGTCGCGGGAGCGGTCGCTTGCGCGCGGGGTCGAACAACCCTTCGGCGGCCAGCGCCCGCTTGAGCTGCTCGAGCGCGAGCGCCTCGGCGCCGATGCCGGCGGGTTCGATCGCCTTCGCGTAGAACTGCAGCTTGCCCGCGGCGGGGTAGATGCCGAGTTCACCGCGACACAACAGGTGCTGGCCCTCTTCGAGAGCGAACCGGAGCCGCGCCGCGTCGGCGCGCCACAGCACCGCGTTGAGTCGGCCGTCGCGTCCGTCCTGGAGACAGAAATAGACATGGCCGGACGCCGCGCGCTTGACCTGGACCGCCTCGCCCTCGATCCAGATCGTGCCGATGCGCGCCTTGAGGGCGCGCTGCGCCAGTTGAATCGCGTCGCTCACCGACAGCGGGTGGTCGCGGTCCCCCGGCTGGGGGGCATCCTCCCGCAACTCGCCGTCGACCAGCCGGTCGAACAGCGGCATCCCGATGTCGGACGGCTTCGGCATCCCGTTCGGGACATTATTTCGCACTCCGGCCCCGCGATGCCCGCCTGTCCGCCGTTTTTCGTTCGCCGGCGTCGACTGCGCGCCGGCGCCGGCGTGTTCCCCGCGGAACTTGCCCCTATACTAGAGGGGCCTGAATCCGTCGCACCTCGTGCCATGTCCGTGAGCCCTCACGCTGCGTCGCGCTTTCGAGCCCCGGCCGCCCCGCGGCTGTCGTCGCGCGTGCGCTGCTCGGACCTCGGCGATCCGATTCGGCCGGGCAACCCGGTCGGTGCGCTCGGGGTTGTCCCTCCCTACAGAACGCGACCTGCCGTGTCCCGGAACCCTCCGGTTGCGTGGCTCCTCGGTCCCGTGGCCCCGGCGAGCGCCTTCGTTTTGCGCTGCCCGCGATGTCGTGGACCTCGCCCGAGTCACGCTGCATTCAGGGACGGCCACTAGCCCGTCACCGCCCCCGACATGACCGACTCCGCAGACACGAGCGATCCGACGCCTTCGCCGGCTCCCGAGCCGGGCGCGCCGTTTCCGAAGGGCAAACTCGATCCGGAGCTCGTCGCGCTTCGGCGGCCGGCGGTGCGCGTCGGGCCCGTGCTGTCTGCGTGTGTCGTCGTGTTTTGCATCTACATGATGGCGTCGCTGCGCGCCGACCTGCGGTTTTCACGCGAACCGGGCGAACCGCGGGCGGTCGCTGACGCGGCGGCGCTGCTGGCCGACGCCGATGCGCTCGTCGATCGCTTCGTGGCGGCGCGCACCGTCCCGGACCGGAGCTTCGCCGCGATGGTCGCGACGGGCGCCGCGATCGGCGGTCACCGCGTGACGCCCGTGCTCGGCACCGGCGACCGGCTGTGGCTGTGGGCCGACGGCAATCCGTGGACCGCCGAGCCCGCGCACGACGAGGTATACCGCGGCCGGCTGCGGCGCGCGGCGGCGCTGCCGTTTTTCCCGGCGCTGCGCGCCTACGTCGCGAACCAGCCGCCGTGGCCGCGGGCCGTGGCGATCGACGCGTTTCGCGCGGCGCTCGTCGCGCGCGCCGCGGCGGTCGCGAACCCGGCCGGCGGCGAGCTCGCGGTGACGGACGCCACCGAGGTCGACATTACGGAGCGCGTACGCGGGCGCGCGGAGGTCGTCGCGCGACTTACCCCGGAGCGAGGCGACGAGGCCGCGTGGGGACGCGCGCTCGAGGCCGCCGGCGTGATCCCGGGCGGCGCGACGCCCGTCCGGCGCGACGAGTTCGCGCTGTGGTACCGCGTTCCGGCCCCCGGCGGGCTCGAGCCGCTGCGCCGCGCGCTGGCCGAGCACGACCTGTTCGCCGCCGAGGTGCGCCCGGTCGTCGACCGGATCACCGCGCGGTGGGGGGAGCTGCGCGGCGGGCCGGGCGGCGTCGCGCTCGGCGACCACGAGATTGCGTGGGAGGACGTCGATGGCGTGGCGATCGCGGTGCCGCACGCCGTCCCCGACGACGCGATGGTGCTGTTGACCGACGAGCGTCCGAGCGCGTATTGGTACCTCACCGCTCTGTACGTGTTGATGGCCGCGTTCGCCGCGCTGTTCGCGTGGACGCTCGTGCGCGGCGTCCTCGACATCGCGCGGGCGCGCCGCTCCCCACCCATGGAACCCACACCGTGACGCCGATCCGCCTGTACGACTCTCTCCGCAAGCAAAAGGTTCCGTTCGAGCCGCGCGAGCCCGGCAAGGTGTCGATGTACCTGTGCGGTCCGACGACGTACGACTCCGCGCATCTGGGCCACGCGCGGTCGGCGATCTCGTTCGACCTCGTGCGGCGCGCGTTCCGCTTCCTCGGCTACGAGGTCACGTTCGTCCGCAACATCACGGACGTGGACGACAAGATCATCCAGCGCGCGAACGAGCGCGGCGAGGACCCGGTCGCGCTCGCGCGCCGCTACGCCGACGAATACAACCGCGACATGGCGATGCTCGGCGTGCTGCCACCGGACGTCGAGCCGCGCGTGAGCGAACACATCGAGCCGATCATCCAACTCATCCAGCGACTCGTCGATGCGGGCAAGGCCTACGCGGTCGACGGCGACGTGTACTTCGCCGTCGACACGTTCCCGAGTTACGGCCAACTCAGCGGCCAGTCGATCGACGACCTGCGCGCCGGCGCCCGGGTCGAGGTCGATCAGCGCAAGCGGGCGCCGGTGGACTTCGCACTGTGGAAGGCCGCGAAGCCGGGCGAGCCCGCGTGGGACTCCCCGTGGGGCAAGGGGCGGCCGGGCTGGCACATCGAGTGCTCCGCGATGACGTGGAAGCACCTCGGGGAGGCGTTCGATGTCCACGGCGGCGGCAAAGACCTCGTGTTCCCGCATCACGAAAACGAGATCGCGCAGTCGCAAGGCGCGTTTGGTCCAGCGTCGTTTGCGCGGTACTGGATGCACAACGGATTCGTCAACCTCAACGACGAGAAGATGTCGAAGTCGCTCGGCAACTTCTTTTCGATTGCCGAGGTGATTCGCCACCACGACCCCGAAGCGGTGCGCTTGTTTCTGCTGTCGCATCACATTCGTTCCCCCATCAACCTCGAGGTCGTCGACCGCGACGGCGAGCCCGCGTTTCCGGACCTCGAGCAGGCCGAGCGACGGCTCGAGTATTTCTACACGACCCTCAAGCGGCTCGACGCGTTCAACCGGGCCGCCCCCGATCCGGGCGACGGGCCGGTCGTCGACGGCGCCGACGCGCTGGTGCCCGAGGTCCGTGCGGCGCTGGCCGACGACTTCAACGCGCCGGTCGCGATCGCTGCGCTCGGCGAGGCGGCGCGACTGGCCAACAAGCTGCTCGACGAGGGCAAGGGGGGGCCGAAGGACGTGCGGCGCCGGTCATTGCGCCGGCTCGCCGCGGACATCCGGTCGGTCGCCAACGATGCGCTCGGCCTGCTGTCGCGGGACCCGGATGCGTTCTTGACCGCCCGCCGCGACCGGCTGGCGAGCAAGCGGGGCATCGACGTGCAGGCCGTCGAGCGATTGGTAGCCGAGCGCGCGGAGGCCCGCAAGCGCAAGGACTTTGCCGCCGCGGACGAGCTGCGCGATCGCCTCGCGCACATGGGCGTCGAAGTGCTCGACACGCCGGCCGGCGCCGAGTGGCGCGTCGCGGACTGAGCGCGCGCGTGCGTGCCCGCGCGGGGGCCGTCCTCGCGAACCCCGACGCGCGGCGGACGGGCTCGCGGGCGGCGGGTTGGCGCACGCCCGCGCCGCGCCGCGTCGCCGGCCCGCGCGCGCGCCCGGCAAGACCGGGACGTCGACGCGCAAGATCGCGCCGGGTTGCACGCGCCACCGAGTGCGAGCGTCGACCGCGCGGGCTGTGACCGCGAGGTCGACCGGGCCGACGCGCGCGTCTGGACCGAGGCCGAGCCATCGGGCGGTGACGCGTGCGGCATAGTTCGCCAGGCGGGCGCGCTCGCGGGGGTCGAGCGTGCCCGAGCCGTCGGCGTCCATCTGCTCGACGAGCGCCGCCGCCGCCGGCCCCGCGACGTGATAGTTCGCCGCGATCGTGTCGCCGCAGCGCACCGCGGTCACCGGCCCCACGGCGTCGTGGGCCGCGGCCGGCCGCGCGGCCGCGATCACTGCGACGACGACAGCAACCGCGCCAGCTCCCCGGAGCGATCCAGCGCGCTCAACTCGGTGAAGCCGCCGATCGAACGTCCCTTGATGAAGATCTGCGGCACCGTGTGGCGTCCGGTCACTTCCCGCAGCCAGCGCCGCGCCGCATCGTCCCCCGTCACGTCGATGTGCTCGTAGTCGATTCCGCGCTCGTCGAGCAGCGCCGCCGCGGCGTCGCAGTAGCCGCAGCCGCGCCGCGCGTACATCACGACGTCGCGGTCTGGAAGCTTGTAGGTCGTCATACATCGGCTCGCATCGAAACAGGCGTTGTCGGTCGACCGGTCGAGGAGCCGGCCGGAGACAGCGCGGTGTCGGTGTGCGCGCAATCGCGCGCGTGCGTGTCGTCGTTCGCCGTCGGGTGCAACTGCATGCTATCCGTGGCGGGGCGCGGTCATTCGTCGCCGTCCTCGCTCAGGTAGGCGAGAATGACCTCGTCGAGGCTGCGCTCCGAGATCAGGTCGCCGCCGAACACGCTGTCGGCCGGCGGTTCCTCACGGGCCGCGCGGGCGCGGCGCGGGCGCGATTGCGGCGGCGGCGCCGACGACGGCGCCGCGCTGGGCCGGGGCGGTCGCCGCGGCGAAGGCGGTCGCGGGTCGCCGCCGACTGGCTTGGGCGGCGCGCCGACGATGACCGCTGGGCGCGACACGACCACGCCGGCCGCCGCGCGCGGCTGGGTCGTCTGGCGAGCCGCCGGGCGAACGCCCCGTGCGGTGGTCACCGCGTCGCGCTGGGTGGTGGTCCGCGCCGGCCGTGGGACCGCGCTCGGGATCGGAGGCGGAGTGGACACCGCCGGGCGCCGAGGCAGTCCGGTCCCGGTCGCGGCGGGCGCGACCGACGGCCGCGCGGTCGTGCGGGCCGGCGCCGCGTCGCGCGGCGGCGCGGCATCGCGCGGCGGCGCGGCGTCGTCCGTCGCGATCGGCACGGGGCCCGACGGGGGCCGCTGCGCGCGGACCTCCTCCTCGCCGATGATCGCGCGCATCTGGCCGGTGTTCATCAGCGGCGCCTCGCGCACGCCGCCTCGCCGGTGGACGTACGACGTCGCACCGGGCGGCACGGGCGCGCCGGGCGGCGCGGGCGAGTGCACCTCCGCCGGGATGTCGACGGGGCGGGGTTGATGGATCTCGACCGGTAGCGACGGGGCGTCCTCGACGGGCGCGGGCGTTGCAAACTGGACGACCGGCGCTTCGGGCACCGGCGCGTGGCTCGCAGGCGGCGCTTCGCGGGGCGGTGCCGCCTGCGGCGGAGCTGGCGCGTCGTCGGGAGCGACGGTTTCGGGCCGGGCGGAGTCGGGGGCGTCGTCCGGGTGCGGTCCGAGGTAATCGACGATCTTGGCGTCGAACGCACCGGCCCTCAACTCTTTGAGCACCGCCTTGTGCTGCGCCTGCATCAGCGACTTGACGACCTCCTCGGCCGCTTCCGGGTCGTAGTCGAGCTTGCGCGTCGTGATGATGACGCCGCCGTGGAACAGGTGGGTATAGATGTGCGGATTGTCCACGCCCGAGTCCTCTGTCTGGACGTGGAACACCCTCCCGCGGTGGCGGAAGTTGTGGTTGTAGCCGAGAATCGGCGAGCGTTTGGACGCCACGGCCGTCTCACGAGGATAGCACGTTCCGCTGGCCCCCGGTCGCGCCTGGGACGGAGTGCGCGCAATCGGGGCCGTCCGATTCGGCGGCGTCTACGCGCCGGTCGCGGCGGGCATTCTGTACTCGTTTCGGCCCCCGATGCCGCGCTAACTCGGTATGATTCGGGAGCCCTTCGACACCGACTGGCCAACCGACGACCCGAGGGAGATGACACCGGTGCCTGAAGCAGACGCGCAACGTCGGCTGAGGGCCGCGATGACCGAATGGCTGGTCTCGCTGCCCCACGACATCAAGATGCTCTACGAGGCTGCGGCCGACCAGGATCTCGCGCGCGGGGCGCGCGAGGTCGCCGTGGGCGCGATCATCTCGACGATCGGCCAGGGCCACCTGCCGGGCGTCCCGCCCGACGATTTTTCGAACTACTGCGACAGCGCGATCCTTTTGCGCATGGCGCTTCAGCGCATTGTCGCGATCGGCGGCGAGGACGCGGAGACCCTTCGCTCCCGATTCGACGGCTTCTTTGCGTCGCTCGACGAAGATCTCGCGCTGTGCCGGGAGGCGATCGGCGACCGGTACGAGTGGCTCGAGCAGAAGCTCGAGCGGTTGCCGACCCTCACGTACAAGGGCAAAAAGATCGCCGATTACCTCGACGACGACGACGCGAGCGCGTTTTTGTACGAGGAGGGGCTGGAGTTTCGCACCGAGTACGAGGTCGATGAAGACCTGCTCGGCGATCGCCTCAAGAAAGCGCAGACGATCCTCGACGCGCTCGACAAGCGCCGGCAGTCCGAGACGCGGTGACCGCCGATCCGGCGCGGCCGGTTATCGCTTGCGCCGCAGTCGAGCCGACAGGCGGTCCCACGCCCGTCGCATCGCACCCGGAGGCCGGTTGGCGCCGTGACCCTCACGCAGGTATGCCCACCGCGCGGACGGGTCCATGCCGAATTGTACGTACAACATGTTCAGGTCGTCGACGAACCGGCTGATGCCGTCCGTGTACAGGTCCCACGACAGGCAGTAACTGTCCGGCTTGTTGCGGATCATCGCCTTGGCGATGACGAGCATGATGCGCGGGTCGATCAGTTCGCCGTTGCCGTCGAGGTAGTGTTTGTAGGAAAAGAACCGGTCCTCCGGCGCGAGTTCGATCCCCTCTCCCTCTTCGCTGCGCGGTGCGCGCAGATTCTGGATGATGCTGTACTCGTGCTCGATGTACGCCGCGACCGTGTTGCTCTCGTCCTTGCGCTCGTACTCGATGAACTTGCGGAACGCGTCGTACAGCGTCTTCGGGTTCGCATACGCGCCGCTGATCAGGTAATAGAACAGCGCGCCGAGGGAGTAGATGTCCGCCGGCCTGCCGACGGCCTTGGTCACCTTCGCGCGCACGTTCGTCTCCGACATTTCGGCGTACGGCGTGGTCAGCATGAGCTTCTTGCGGCCGCGGTCGGCGCCGGCGATCGTGTACGCGGTTGGCCGGTTGTACAGCGAAAATATGTCGTTTTCGTGGATGTCGATGTAGAAGTCCTCGAAGAACTCGACCTCCGGCGATCCCTGCTGCACGTTCACGAGCAGCTCGAAGCTGTTCGTCTCCTGCTCCGGGCTCTGGAAGTAGAGCGTGCCGGGCACGCTCTGGAAGCGGGTCATCGACACGTCCATGTCCGGGTCGCGGGCCTTGCCCACGTTGAAGTCGGCGAGCTTCACGCGCAGGCGCGAGCCGCGCAATGTCGGGTCGGGCAGCTTGAGCAGCACGTTGGCCGGTTTGATGTCCCGATGGCACGTATCGCGCACGAGGTGCGCGTACTCGATCGCGGTCGCGATCGGCATCATGTACTCGAGCACGCGAAACAGCCGCTCGTGCGCGCTGACCGACAGCAGGTCGTCGCGGCGCCGCCGCGCACGGGACCCCTTGAGCCGCTCCTCGAGCGACATGTCGAGGAGTTCGAGGATCATGAAGTCGTTTTCGACGATGCCGCGCAGCTGGGGCGGGATGAAGTGTTCGTTGTCCGACTCGCCCGAGGCGAGCAGTTCGACGATGTTGTCGTGCCCCTGGACGCGCTCGAGGATCTCCTTCTCCATCTGAAAGCGCATGGCGTCCTCCGCCGATACGCCCGACTGGAGGATCTTGATCGCGACGTTGCGCCGGAACGTGGTCTTCGATTCGACCCAGCGCTCCTCGCCGAGATACGCCTTGGCGAACCGGCCCGAACCGAGTTCGATCGGCTGTTGGTTCTCGTCGACGACGAACGCGTAGGTGCGCGTGCGCGTGATGTACGGCGACACCTGAAACAGGTCCATCGCCGGAATCGTCTTCTCCCCGTCGTCGTAGTCGAGGCGTTGCGCGGGGGGCGCGGTCTTCGGCGGCGGCTTCGGCGGGTGGGAAGGCATGTCACGAACTCCTTCGGCGGCGGCCGGTCGCGCGGGCACTCCCCATCGCGCGCGCGGGCGGCGCGTAGACGAACACGCACTCCGCGTCGGGGCCGAAGTCGAGGACCACGGCCTGCGGGCACTGGTCGACGCTGAGCGCGACCGGGACGCCGCCGACGTCGAACACCCGGTGGCCGGCAGCTGGCCGCCCGAGGTCGATGTCGGCGCGCGCTACGACCTCACCGTTCGGTTGAACGAATTCCACCGGAGCCGATTCGAACAGCTGCACGGCGACGGACGGCCGCGCGCCGCCGCGCGCCACGAAACACGAAAGCCCCTTGACGCCCGCGCAGTAGCCGTCGGCGCCGGGGACGATCGAGACGCGCGCGCGGACCGCGCCGCCGGCGGCGGCCACGTCGGCCGCACCGCCGTCTGTCGGGACGAACACACAGCGCCGGCCCGCCACGACGGCGCCGGCGTCCTCAACGCGCAGCGGGCGCGGCGGCGCGGCCGGGCGGGCCGCCCCGTCGGCCGGCGGCGGCACCGGGGTGAGGTGCGACGGCGCGCGCGTCCGGCGCGCGGCGCGGGCGAGGGCGTCGGCGAATGCGAGCGCGTCGCGAGGGCGGTCGGCCGGATCGTAGCGGCACGCGTCCACCAGCGCGTCGACGACCGCCGGCGGCGCCGCCACGCCGTCGAACAGCGCCCGGATCACGTCCGCTGCGCGTTCGCGCCGGCGCTGCGCCTCGACCGCGCCCTCGGCCGCGAACGGGACGATCCCCGTGAGCATGAACACGGTGACCGCGCCGAGCGCGTAGATGTCGGTGGCGGGGCCGACCGGGTCGCCGGCGAGCTGTTCCGGCGCCGCCCACCGCGGCGACAACATCGTGACGTGCTCGCCGGCGATGACGCGCGTGTCCGACGCGCGATAGCGGCGGACGTCGATATCTTCGGTCGAGGTCGCCTTGGCGATGCCGAAGTCGGCGAGCTTGACGGCGCGCCCGCCCGCCGTACCGGCAAACAGGATGTTCTTGGGCTTGATGTCGCGATGGATGATGCCGCGGTCGTGCGCCTCGGCGAGCGCGCCGCACAGCGCCACCGTGATGGCCGTCGCGTCGTCCACCGACAGTGGCCCCTCGATCCGCACGCGTCGCGACAGGGTCCCGCCGTCCATGTACTCCGATACCTGAAACGGCAGCCCCCGGTCGGGGGGATCCCCGTCGCGGGGCGGCAAGTGGCCGAAGTCGTAGATGCGCAACGTGTTGGGATGGGTGAGCTGCGACAGCGCGAACGCTTCCTGGACGAAGTGCTCGTAGCTGGTGCGCCACAGGCCGTCTGACGCCCCGATCTTGTGGAAGACCTTGATACAGACCGGCCGGGCGAGCCGCTCGTCGTCGCCGCGGTAGACCACGCTGTGCCCCCCGAGCGCGATGCGCTCCACCGCGCGATAGCGGTCGAGCACGATCTGCCCCGGTGAGAGCGGCTCAGCGGCCGCGGCCTGGCGTGCATCCGGCATGAAACGGCCGCCCCCGCGGCCATTTGGATCGTCCCGCGCGGAACGCCCGCCTGTCAATTGGAGGCCACCGGACCGGCGCGCCGGCTTGACGCACCGCGGCGTCGCGGGGCGGGGGCCGCGCTCGCCTACCGCTTCGCGCCGGCGGCGGGCGCAGCTGGCGCACGCCGGCCGCCCGACGCGGCGATCGGGCGCAGCGCGGCGGACAGGTCCTCGCGCGACGCGACGTAGAGGAACTCCTTGTTGCGGATGTGGCTGACGCGGCCGACCTTCTCACCGCTCGGGTTGTAGATGCCGATCTGGGCGCCGACATAGCGCTTGAAGTCGCGTTCGATCGTC